>CATVQO010000001.1 GCA_958346165.1 uncultured Collinsella sp.
TCGATATCCGTTGCTGCCATACCACGTCCCATCACGTCGCGTCGGTATAAGAAAAACCGCCCGGACCATGCGAGGTTCGGACGGTCTTACGTTCGATGGTGCCCCGTCTGCCTAGATTCTAGAACCGAGATCTGCGCCGTTGGGACCGTCGTGCTGCTCAGGATACCACGGGCGGCGTAGCGTCATCTTTTCTCGAGAAAAAAGCCCGCCCGGTATAACCCGAGCGGGCCGCGGCTAGCGCCGGTTGATGCTCACGATGCAGAGCCCGATTGTCGCCACGGTGCCGCCGAAGAGCGCGCCGAGCACGAATGCCAACGCGATCATGCTAGTACGGGTTGCCGTCGGTGACACAGACCTGGAGCCGGTCGAGCGGCTCGCCGTAGAAACCGGCGTAGTCGTCGCCGCCGTACGTGGAGCCGTCGTCGCACACGGTATCGAGCCATCCGGGGCGCACGGTGGTCTGCGAGCGATACCACGCCTGCTTGTACTCCTCGCCGCCCGGGGTCACGTAGTACATGCGCACGCCGTCGATGGTGTGGCCGGCGATTCCGGCGCAGCCGTTGACGGTATCGTTGCGGTCGCCCTTGGAAACGTAATCGAGCCAGCCGTCCTCGATTGTGTGAACCTGATACTTGAGCGTACCGCGATCAACTCGGGCGCAAAGGAGGTCGTGCTGTCGGCACGGGTATCCCGCGAAGCCGTTGTCCCCGGCGCCGAAGTCGGTCACCTCGTCCAGCCAGCCGCCGCCCTTGAGGTGGAGGGAGTAGTGGACGGGGATGCGCTTGCCAGATGCCTTTGTGAAGCCGCCAGATGCCGCCTGAGCGGGCTTTGCCGCGGCAGGCTTAGCGGCGGCGGAGGGGGCTGGCGCCTTGCCGCCCTTCATCGCGTCGTACCACGCCTGGGCGCGCTGCATGTAATGGTCGCGCTGGGAGCCCGCAAGCTCGCCGGGGCAAGCCGTGGCGCTCCAGTAGCGGTGCGGGAACACGTTCTTGCACCACTCGGGGCGACCAAGGCCGTAGTACAGGCACAGGGCCGCCACGAGGTGCGCGCCGCTCTCGATGGCCTTCTCGTGGACCGTCCACGGGTTGCTGCCGCTGTTCGCGTGCTCGATGGAGATGGTCGTGTCGTTGCCGCGTCCGGTGCCGATTCCGTCGCCGCAGGCGTAGGCGCGGTCGGTGTCGTTGACGTGCTGCACGATGTAGCCGTTGCGGTCGACCGAGTAGTGCGCCGAGCAGCCGTTGGCGCCCCAGATGCCGTTGCACTGGCCGGCGTTGAGGTCGCCGGCCATGTGGTGGATGGTCACGCCCTTGATGCCGAACGGGCGGCCTGCGGAGAAGTTGCGCCCCAGAAGCTTGTACTCGTCCGGTTGGACGTTTGCGAAGTCTGCCATTAGTCCTCCTTGATGTCGCCGAGCGCCAGCAGGGCGTCCAGCCATTTGTCCGTGATGCCGACCGATTTGAAGGCCGCATAGGCCACCTGCACGCCGCCTACCGCGGCGAAGATGGACGTAACCCATGCCGAGGGTTCGGTCGGTACGCCGCCCGACATGGCCGTGAGGGCGCCGCATCCTGCCGAGACGGCGATGGCCGTCCAGCGGGCGACATTGCCCGTCATCGCCTTCGTCTTGATGGCCTGCACGATGTACGGCACGACCAGCACCGTGCATACCGTGAGGCCCGCCTGGATCTCTGTCATTCGATTGCTCCTATCTGTCGGATTCCTTGCTGTAGATCAGGTCGACGCGGTCGCAGATGTGGTCGACCTTCTCCGCCATTCCCTGGCTTCTCGCCTGGCTGTGGACCAAATCCGCGTGGAGGACGTCATTTGACGCGACGACCGACTCCATGAGCGTTTTCATTCCTTCGATCAGGGTGTTGCTGCGCTCCATCTGGGCGGCGATGCGCCCCTCCATCTGGGACCGCTCGCGGTCGCGCTGCGCCCTCTCGTCGACTTCGGCCTGCTTGCGCTCCTCGCGCTTCAGGTCGAGCTCGCCTTTCCGCTGGTTTTGGCGTTTGTACTCCTCGAGAAACTGTCTCCCGAAGTAGAACGCAACGAGCGTCAGGAGCACGCCTCCAAGCCAAGCCGGTCCGTAAGGCGCAAAAAGTTTGAGCACTTCCATCCTGAGCGCCCTCCTTCCGCCTATTCGGCCGTGTACTCCTCGCCGGTGATCTCCTTGTACTCGTCGGCGGTGATCCACTTGCACTCGACGGCCTTGTGTACTCGCGCCTTGCTCCAAAGAGGTCGGTCGTAGTACTTCTTGACGAGCGCGAAGTGCTTGGAGTGCCCCTCGGTCTTCTTCGTCGGCATTACTGGTCACCTCCGACCGTCATGAGCAGGTAGTCGATGTTTGCCGTGTTCTGCTCGGTCTGCGTCGGCTGCGACGCCCGCTCGCGCATCTGGTCGAGCAGCGCCGACACGTCGAGCGTCTCGCCGCTGTCGTAGGCGGCGAGCGCCGCGGTGTAGGCGAGCTTTCGTGCCTTCCGTTCAGCGTACTCGTCATCGTCGATAACGCCCGCGTCGTGCGCCGCGTCGGGGTCGCCGATCTGCGACAGCAGATCGCGCAGGGCGTTGACCTCGGCCATGGTGCCATCTTGAAGCTCGTTGGGGCGCGACGTGTCTTCCTCAGTGTCCATGCGGACTCCTCTCTTGTCGGGGAATGTGCCGCCATCGTATTAGCGCCGTGAGATTGCCGAGCTGCTTTGATGGGCGCAAAGGAAGAAGGCGCGCCGCAGCACGCCTTCGATGCTTCTGTTATTTCGCAGCCGCTTCGCTTAGGCCGCTGCTTTGAGTTGCCGGTTCTCCGCTATTGCGAGGGCTTGCTTCCGCTTGAATCGTCCCTCTGGTTGGCCTGCATTGAGCACCCCCCCCCTGCGCGAGATCTCCGAACAGGCTGCGGTACAGCGCGTCCATGGCCCGCACGCTGCGGTGCGCGTCCAGCCGTTTCATGCCGCCGCGCCAGCTCTGGTAGCTCTGCTCCACCTGCTCGGGGGTCATGACGCCATCGGCGACCATGCGGGCCATCTTCTTGAGCTTGCGGCGCTCCCGCGTTATGGAGTCTCGGCACGGCTTCACGACTATGCAGCCCGTCTCCGTGTAGAAGATGCGCTTCTTCAGCCACGTGAAGCCGCGCGACAGCTTCACCATGCGGGTCTTGCGCGGGTTCAGCTCTATGCCCAGCTCGGCGCACTTGCGCCCTATCAGCAGCAGGCACACCTGCAGGTACTCCTTGCTCTCGTGTATGAGGTAGAAGTCGTCCATGTACCGCCCGTACGCCTCGGGGCGCAGCATCTCGGTCACGTAGTGGTCGATGCGGTTGGGGTGTGCCACCGCGCATATCTGGTTCGGCTCGCTGCCCAGCCCCAGGCCCACATCGCCCTGCGCGTCTATCAGGCGGTGCTCCAAGGCGACCACGCGCGGATCTAGCAGCGCGGAGGCCACCTGGTCTTTGACGGGTTGGTGCGCTATGCGCGCGAAGTAGTCGGAGAAGTCGCCCAGGAGGATGTAGCCCTCGCGGCCGTGCCGCCTCCAGTGGTCGGCCAGGTGGCGCTTGAGCAGCTTCAGGGCGTAGTCGGTGCCGCGCCCCTTTATGTTCGCGGAGTTCGCGGCTATGAGGGTGGGCACGATCGCGGGCACGAGCGCGTTCTGCGACAGCGACTTCTGCACCACGCGCTCGGGGAAGTGCACGGCGCTGATATGCCTCAGCTTGCCGCGCTCCCATAGGTCGAACCGTATGAAGCCCCGGCATATGTCGCGGCCCTCCAAAAGGTCGCGGCGGGACAGGACGGCGTTGCGCAGGTAGCTTCTCATGTACCTCTGCGTGGACGACTTCCACATGACGCCCCGCGCGGCCTGCTTTCAAGCCTTGCACAGGCTGTTGAGGTCGGCCACGGTCTCAAGCGTGCACGCCTTGACGCGCTCGGCCTTTGCCTTGGCCCGCTTCTCCTCGCGGCGCTTGCGGCGTGCGGCCCTTCTTTGCTCTGAGTTCATAGAGAGCACCCCGCACGGCTTGCAATGTGGCTCTGACAGCCGCTTGAGGTATGGCCATGAAACGCGGCGAAGCCACGGAGCGCCGCGCCATGCAAGCAGCGTCCGGCCACCCTCGCGGGGTGCGTATTTACGGGCGCATGCCCGATGGTCGCGCCTTCCTTCCTCTCCGCGCTCTGCTTTCGGCCCTGGGGCCTACTCGGTCTGGCAGTAAGGGAATCCGGGGCGGGGGCGAACCCAGACGTTCGTCGCCGAATTGTAGTTGGCATTGCCGTTGTTGTTGACGCAGCACACGTTGGACGAGGAGCCACCCATGACGGAACGCAACCACCAATTGTACCGATAAACAAGGCGCGACCGCTGCCCATTATAGCGAACGCAGGCGCTCTAGCTCGGCCTCGGCCTCGGCTATGCGCTCCTCGGTGGACTTCTTGCCCGTCACGCGCACGTTCTTGCGTGCGCCCTTCAGCAGCTTGATCTCCTCCTCGACCATTCCCGCCAGCTCCTCGAAGCGGTTGGCGTTCACGGGCAGGCCGATATCCATGAGGCACTGCATGTCCAGCATCAGCTGCTCGCAGTCAGCTATGGCCAGCGTCAGGTAGCGTTTCCTCTCCAGCGCGTTGAACGAGGTGTTGGGGTAGAAGCAGTCGGCGCGGTTGACGTTGTACACGATGCTGCGCGCCGTCTCCACGGTCGGCACCGCGTTCAGCAGCCTGTAGGCCTTGGGCACTACTGAGGAGGACGCCATCAGCTTGTTGACCTCCACGCGGATGGCGATGGCCTGTGTGAAGAACTTGTACTCGGACACCTCGCGGTTGCGCTGGTAGACGCCGCTCACGTGCACCTCCTGGGGAAACTGGCGGAAAAAACGGCCCGCTTCGCGGGCAGGAGGCGACCGCGCAAGGCGGTCGCCTAAAAGCAGAGTATAGAGCACTCGGCTGGCTAGCCGACGAGGAGGCCGGGGCGGGGGCGAACCCAGACGTTCGCCGCCGAATGGTAGTAGGCATGGCCGGTGGTGGTGACGCAGCACACGTGGGACGAGGAGCCACCCATGACGGAACGCAACCACCAAGCGTACCGACTTCCGTTGATTCGGTGCGCGGTGTCGCGGAACAGGTCCCACTGGCAGTCGAAGCCCACGCTGTAGCCCTTCGTCCCCCACACGGGGCAGCCGTACACCTCCATCTCGGACAGCGAGAACACCTTGCCGATATCCTGCCAGCTCCACGAGTTGGAGTCGTTGAGCGCGCCGCTGGCGCTGTAACGCTCCTCAAGCAGGACGCGCTGGGTCAGCAGGTACTTGGTCAGCCCCTCGGGCAGGCACGCCTCGAAGGCCGTCTCCCACGCCTTGAGGTTGCTGTTGGGGTAGGGGCATTTCTGGTCGGCGGTGCCCTGGTTCGTGTTGGTCGTGTTCCACATCAGGAAGCTGTCGTTGGCAACGCCGGTCACGGTCTTGGCCACGGCGATGGGCGCGGAGGCCACGAAGGCGATGTGGTGGCCTTTGCTGTTGTCGCCGCAGTAAAGGTACGGGTCGATGTGCGCCAGCAGGAAGCGCACGGACTGCTGGGCGGCGACGGCGGATGCGCTCACGAGGGGCACGTCCAGGTAGTCGCCCACGCGCAGGCCTGCGAAGTTCGCGGCGGCGATGCGCTTATGCAGCGCGTCGTACACGCTGCCGCTGCCGATCTCTCCCGCCAGGATGGTGGCGATGTTCTGCCCGCCGTACTTGCCGATTTGGCCCTGGCGGTTGTACTCGGCGTTGTTGAGCGCCGTCTGCGCGTTGCTGCGCGCGGTATCGTCGATGACGTTGAGCGGCTGGCCGCCTACGACCAGCGTCTTTGCATTTGCCATTTATCCTCCTTAGGAAAGGGTTACCGTGCTGCCCGATACCGAGCACGTGCTGCCGAACGTCACCGTGTCCCCGGATACCGACGCCTTGCCGGCAGGGCAGTAGACCGTGCCGTCCATGTAGATGAACTTGTCTGTCGCGTCGGCGAGCATCGTCGCGAGCTTGCCGTTCTGGCGGCGCAGCTCGGCGATGTCGGACTCGCCGGCGGCGCCCTGCGCCGCCGCGTTCGCGATCTGCAATGCCGCGCTTGCCGCCGCATCGGCCCTCGACGCCGCACCGCTAGCGGCGGATGCCGCATCGAACGCGGATTGACCGAGCCGAGATAGCTCAGTGCTCCACTTCCTATAGAGCTCGTCGAGCTCCTGGTCGTAGCTGACGGCAGGCCCTGTTGTCCCGTCCACATTTCCCAGGATGACGAGCGCGAAGTCCTCGGTCGTCTCGGAGGCCCCGTTGGCGCTGTAGAACTCGAAGTATGCCAGCCTGCACCTGCCGGTGCCGTTGACGGCCTCCGGCGCCAGCGTGGCGCTCACCGATACCGTGCCGACGGTGGCGGCACAGCGAGCCCACGTGCCGTCGGAATGGAGCACGCACAGGCGCGCTGACTGGTAGGTCGGCGTGTAGGCGGCGCCGTCCGTGGTGAGTGTCGCGGTCACCCGCTGGGTCTGGGTCTCGCCCCGACGCACGGTGACGCGCTGCGGGACGGTGCCCGGGCGCTTGCGCATGTCGAGTGATATGGCGTGGTTGATCATTCCGTGGCCTCCAGCGCCTTGAGGGCGGCGAGCGCGGACCTGAAGGCCTCGACCGGGTCGACGGCCTCAGTCCCCTCCCCCGTCTCGTCGGCCGTGGCTGGCTGCGGGTCGACGATGGCCGAGAGCGCATCGAAGCACGCCACGGTGGCAGCCGTGCGCTTGTCGACGTACCCGGCGGTCGCCAGCGGGATGCCGTTGACCGTGGGGTCTGGCTTGCGGACGTCCGCGGCCTTGACGACCTCGCGCGAGCCGTCGTCGTACTGGGCGACAAATATGAGTCCGGCGTCCTCGGCGCGCCGGAGCACGTCCGGGTCGTACTCCGTCAGGCACTGTTCGTTGTTTCCGATGATGTCGTGGACGGCGTAGCCCACGACGATTTTCTTGCTTGCTTCCATTCCTTCTTGTCCTTTCATCTCTTATCCGCTCCACCCGGACGGCATGGTCGACACGCCGATCAGCAGGCCGTTCTTGAACTCGAGCACCGACGATGTCTGGGACTGGTCGTTGAAATATTTCTTGCCGTTCTCCGTGTAAAGCGGATGGTATGCCGCTCCGACCTTGGTCGTCAGGCCCGACCACGTCGTGACGCTCGTGTCGGCGCTGCCGCTCACACTGAGCCTCGGGGTCGAGACTCGCACGACGCCCTGTCCCTGCAGCTGCAGTCCGTGGTAGATAATCGACGGATTGTCGATGTCATGTGACGTTGAGGAGCATTCGATGTATCCGTACTGCGTGCCGTCCTTGAACCCAGCCAGCTTCCCGCTCGAGTCGAGTTCCATGGCGTACCCGCTGCTGCGGTTTCCACCGGTGAAGCTTCCGGTCGCCGTGATGTTCTTCGCCGTCATGTAGTTGGTCGTCAGCACGCCTTCCTTGAGGTTCCACGAGTTGCGCCCCTTTGCGTCCGCGAGAGTCCCGGTTGCGATGTATGTCGCGTTGACGTAGACCCTGTTGTTGCTCATGTAGAGCCCCTGGTCGGCACCGTTGTTGGTCAGGCGGTCGAAGATGGCCTTCTGGTCCATCTGCTCGTCGTAGGCGCTCAGGATGCCGTCGGCGTAGTCCGACGCGTTCTTCTGCTCGATGGCGTGGCGCGCCCCGGTCGCGGCATCGGCGTAGTCCTTGACCGCGCTCGAGTAGGCTCCGAATGCGGCGTCGTACTCGTGCATGGCAGCCTTGAGCTCCTCGGCGGTCTTGCATATGAGCACCTTGTCGACCTTGTCGGCATAGGAGCCGTACGTGCCGCCCTCGTCGGTCGTGCCGAAGGCCTTGGTGTAGCGGGGGCCGAGGACGGACGAGAGGAACTGGGCGCTGAGGGCCTTGTTCGACTTCAGCGCGTTGTACTGGCTCGTGAGCTCCTCGCGCTCTTTGTCCACGTCCTGCTTGGCCTTCTTGACCGCCGCCCTCTCCGCCTCGGTCACCACACCGTCTTTGGCGAGGTCCTGCACCGTCGTGTCGAGGCCGTTGAGCGAGCCCGTCAGGTCGTGCGCGCTCTGATAGGCCTTGTTGTACGCGGCTTCCAGCACCGGCGCCGTGTGGGTGACGCTGCCGTCGCCGTAGGTGACGCGCTCCATCGACCAGACGAAGTATCCGTTCGACCATTGCGGGAGGTCCTCGGACCATCCCAGCTCTGGGTTCTGCGCATTAATTGGCGGCACGCTGTCCGACTGGTTCCTCGCGTACAGCTTCACGCGCGCCGCGATGGCGCTGCCGGCCATCTGGTTTGATCCGTTGATGGCCTTGGCGAGGCACGGCGCGGTGTACGTGACCGAGCCGTCCGTCCACGTGATCTTGCTCCTCGTCCAGATGTACTTGCCCTTCGCCCACGCGGGCTGGGCCTCCGACCAGCTGCCGCCGGACTGCGCCGTGGAGCTCGTGGAGAGGTAGTACTGCTCGACGATGCCGCGCACGCCGGTACCGGTCGAGCCCTTGTCGCCCTTGGCGCCGTCGATGCCGCTGATGCACACGGGCTCGCTGTACTCGATGTCGCCGGACTGCATGGTGGTCTTGGTGCGCGTCCAGATGTACTTGCCCGACACCCATTGCGGCGCCGTGGTCTGCCATCCGCCCTGCGGCTCGGTGACGCGCGACGTTCCCTGGGCGTACTCGACGTCCACCGACGCTATCACGGCATCGGCGACGGCGATGTCCTTGTCGCCGAGCTTCGCGCCGGGGCCTAGATGGACCTCGCTCTCGTCGAGGTTCCAGTAGTTCTTGCCGCTCCTGTCTTGGATGGTTCCGGCCTTGATCAGGTCGCCCATGAGCGTGCCGACCGTGATGAGGTCGGCGGTGAAGCCCGCGCCGGTGCCGAAGGTGCGCCAGTCCCACGAGCCGTCGGCCTTGCAGCCGGAGGCGATGCGGAAGCCCTGCGAGCACAGCTGCATGGCGCTGCCCTTGCCCGTGGTCGAGCGGCCGTTTGCGTCCATGGGTACGGATGCGTAGATTGTCCCCTGCTCGAAGCTGGTGAAGGTGTAGCTGCTGCCGGACATGTTGAACTGTGTGTTCATCGCGTCCACGACCTGCTGGAGGTACGACGGCGGCGTCGATGCCGCCACGTCCCAGCTGGACGAGCGCTTGGACAGGCTGGACACTTTCTGCTGCTGCGCCAGCAACATGTCCGCAATTGTCTCGGTCACGTTGCCGAGCGTCACGCGGACGGTGCCGCCGAGCTCATCGGTGACGAGCTTGGTCACGCGGCCCTCGCAGCGCAGCGCCGGGCTGAATGCCGTATCGACGATCTGGACGTCGTCGCCCACGGCGACGCCCTCCCACTCGCGTCCGAACTGCACGAGGTCGACGGCGTCGGCCTCGTAAGTCACTCCCGGCTCTTTGCGGGAGTCGAGGTACGCGCGGGTCTCGGCGAGCAGCGTCGCCGCGTCCTCGCAATTTGGATTTTCATATTGCCCGAACACGTGCGCGCGCCCGCCCCTGCCGTCGGGTCGACCGTAGAGCTTGAGCGCGGTCGCGTCCTCCACGTAGTTCTTGCCGTTGTTGATGTCGCCGAAGGTCAGCTTGCGGCCGTATCCACCGGTATCCGTCTCGATTCCCTTGCCGTAGCCGTAGCAGGCTGTTATCGCCCCGTAATGCTCGGTGCGGGAGACGGATGCCAGGTCCTTGGTGTAGGTGAACCGGCGGTGACCGCCCTTCGCGCCTCGATGCGAGCGGATGCCCACCCTGCGAGAGGTCACCCTGCCGCCGGATACGGTGATTTCAGTCTCAAGCTCACCGCCGCATTTCAAGATTGACTGGAGAGCCTCGCGCGCCGAGGTGTGGTAGAAGGTCAGGCCCTTGTCGACGGTGCCGGTCTGGTCGACCGTTCCGGCGGTCCAGCGGGTCGGCCCAAGGCAGACATTCAGCGCCTGCAAGAAGCCGTAGCCGTAGGGGCGCTTGTCCTCGATATAGTCGCCGTACGTCTCGCAGATTGAGTTGATCGCCGTGTCCGTGTAGACCGTATCGCCTCCGGCGTGGAGGCCCTTGGGGTCTTGGCAGACGTGCTCGTGGACCTTGCCGAGGCGGTCGGCCCACACGAGGCGGTAGCCCTGCTTGAGCGCGAAGGTCGTGACGATGTCCACGCTGTCCTCGCCGTTGAGCTCGTCGGTATGGGTGAGGGAGAGCAGCTCCTCGGGGCCGATTGTCGATACGTAGGCGTCCTGCCACGTGTATACGTCAATTCGCACCTAGAGCCACCTCTCCTCCCATTCGAGCGTCGCGGTGCCGCCGCTCGTCTTGATCTGCTGCACGCCGTCGAGCGAGAAGAAGTCGCTCGCGACGGTCACGGGCCAGTCCGCGCCGTTGACGGTGCAGCGCTCGGCGCGCATGTCCAGCACGACGGTCTGTGCGCCCGTGAACGACGCCTCGACGCGGACGAACCGCCCGGTCGAGACGTTGGTGATTGTCCAGCTCGAGCCTGCCGGGGGCCTACACGTGACCGTAGGGTAGGCCCTGTAGTTGCCCCCGGCGGCGACGGCGCGCTGGGATGCCGACACCTGCTCGGAGCGCCGCTGCCCGTAGGCGGCGGGGTCTGCACAGTAGAACCCGAGCGTGAGATTCGGCATGTGCGCGTTGCGCCCCTGCTCCGCCCCTCCCCTGTAGCGCGCGAGCATGTAGCGCTCGGGAGCGTCGTCGAGCACGAGGGCCTTCTCGCCGCCGGACAGCGCCGAGGCGAGCACGGCCCTTGCCTCGGCGACCTCGTCGAGGGAGCCGCCGACGATGTTGCAGTCGACCGCTATCTCGACGGGCTCGAGGCCCGTGGCGCGGACGTGCGTGCCGTCCATGCCGGGGACCTCGGTCTCATCGAGCCGCACCTTGGGGACAACCGGTCTCGTGACCTTGGTCACCAGCAGGTACGGCGTGAGGTCGATTCCTCCGAATATCATGCGAACCCCCTTGCGGCGAGCGTGTGCCTGCCGCGCATCGCGATGGCGGAGGAGACGCGCTCCGAGTCGATGTACAGGTTTCCGTCCTTGTCCCTGATCTGCTCGAGGACGGACAGGATGCCGGCGAGGGCGTCGTCGGAATCCTCCTCGGGACGCGCCGGAGTGTAGACAGCGGACGGCGCGACGGTCAGGCCCGTCGAGAGCATCCCCTGCGCGGTGTCCATGGCGCCGCTGATGGCGGAGACCACGGTGCCGGTGCCGGAGCCGATGCCCTGCGCCCAGCCCTGCATGAGGGCCTTGCCCGAGAAGGTCGTGTAGCCGTGCCCGGAGAAGGGGCCGACCTTTGCCGGCGAGAACGGGAAGAAGGAGCGGATTCTGGAGACTGCACCGGAGACCGCCGAGGTCACCGAGCCGATAGCGGACATGATGCCGTCCTTCAGGCCGTTGAGTATCGACTTGCCGGAGTTGAAGAGCCAGTTGCGCGCGCCCGAGAAGAATCCGGTGATCTTGCCCTTGATGCTCGTGACGGTCCTGTAGACGGAGTTGATTCCGTTGGACGCCGCGCTCTTGATGCCCTCCCAGATGGACGAGCAGGCGCTCTTGATGCTCCCCCACATGCTCGACCACGTGGAGCTGATGCTGTTGAGCACGGAGCTGATCACGCCGCTGACCTGATTTATCGCCGAGTTGACGGCGAACTTGATGCGTCCCCAGACCACCTCGGCGAAATCGCGGACGGTGTCCCACACGCTCGACCAAACCGAGCTGATTCCATCGAGCGTGGACGTTATCACGGACTCGACGACCCCGATGGCCGCCCGCACGGCGAACTCTATCTGAGACCAGACGAGCTCGGCTACCGACTTGATGGTATTCCAGACCGTATCCCAGTCTCCGCTTATCGCGGCGGTGACCGTGGAGATAACCGTCTGCACCACGGCCATCGCGACCTGGACGGCAGTGGAGATTGCATCCATCACGCCAGTCAGGACAGCGGAGATCACGGGCCAGACGGCATTCCAGACGGCGGAGATGATGCCCATCGCCACCTGGATGGCGCCCTGGATGAGCGGCATCGCCGCCAGCACGGCGGACAGCACGGACTGCACGGCGGGCATGGCGATGGCGACGAGCTGCGAGACGGTCGTCATCACGTCCGCGATGACACCGACCAGGAAGCCGATGACCGGCGACAGCGCCTGCACGATGCCGAGCACCACCTGTATGCCGGTGGAGAGCACCGGCAGCACGGCCTGCGCGATGTTGAGCAGCGCCGTGCCGATTGGCGCGATGAGCGGCGCGATGAACCCGATTGCCGCCTTGATGCCGTTACCGACGGACGTGGCCACGCCAAGGATGGCCTGAAGCGCCGAGCAGATCTGCGAGGAGTCCAGCTTCGGCAGCTTGATACCGATGCCGGCGAGCGCCCCGACGGCGATGTTCCACGCCGTGGCGAGCGCCTCGGACACGATGGGCGTGAGCACCGACGCGATGCCGGAGAGCGCCGCGGGGAGCGCCTTGATGATGCCCTGCCCGATCTGCGCGACGCGCGGCGCGATGTTCTTGGCGACCGCGCCGACGGACGTGAGCAGCTGCCCGGTGAGCTGCGAGAAGTCCACGTCGTCTCGGCCCAGACCGGTGAGGAAGTTCTCCCACGATGCCTTGGCCATGCCGATGGAGCCGGAGATGGTCGTCGCGGCTTCCTTGGAGGTCGTGCCGGTGATGCCCATCTCGGACTGCACGGTGTGGATCGCCTCGACCACGTCGGCGTAGCTGTCGATGGTGAGGTCGGCGGTCTTGCCCTGCGTCGCGCGCAGCTTGTTGGCGTCCGCGATGAGTCGCTCCATCTCGGACTTCGTGCCGCCGTAACCCAGCTTCAGGTTGTCCAGCATCGTGTAGTTTTGCTTGGCAAAACCTTGGTAGGCGTTCTGGACGTCGGCCATGTCCGAGCCCATCTTGTTGACGTTGTCCGCCATGTCGCCCATCGCCGTGTTGGCGGACTCGGCGGCCTTCGCCACGTCGCCGCCGCACGAGCTCACGAGCGATGCGGCGAAGCTGGTCGCCTGGGTCATGTATTGGTTTGCGCTCATGCCGCACGTCTTGTACGCATCCGCGGCGTATCCCTGCAGTTTGCCGGACGCGGAACCGAAGAGCGTATCGACGCCGCCGACCAGCTGCTCGTAGTCGGCGTATGCGGATACCGCGGCGCCGCCGATTGCGGTCACCGCCGTGGTGAGCGCGCCCATGCCAGCCGCGGCGACGGTGCCCACGCCCCTTGCGACGGTGCCGAGCCCGCTCAGCAGCCCGCTGGAGCGCTTGACCCCGCCGTCCACGCCGGAGGTCATCGTGTCGCCAAATGACTTTCCGGCCTTGGAGCCCGTGTCGCCGAACTCCGAGCAGATGCTGCCGGCGAAGCCCTTCATGGACGGCATGAGCGTGATGCATGCCGAGCCTACGCTAGTCGCCATCCCGTCCTCCTAATCCTAGAATCTCGTCGATTTCCGCCCTGTTCGCGAGGGCGTTGCGCTGGTGCCTCTTGAGCTCCGCGAGCTGACCGGGCGTCTTGAGCGGCTGCGGCTCCTGCGGCGGCCGGTGCTTCTTGTCGCTCAGCCCCCACGCGAGGCTCCTGAGCTGGTGCTCGATACGCCAGAGCATGTACGTCTCCTCGCTCCACTTGAGCTCCGGGTACATGCGGCGCGCGCACCTCGACTCCTTCGGCAGCTGCTCCCACAGGAGGGCGGCGCGCCGGAGGTCGTCCGGTCCGCCCTCGAGCGGGAGGTCGATGCCGTAGTACTGTCTGAAGTCCGCTACGACTTCTGCGCGGTGCCCTTCGAGCTCGATGACGAATCCTGGGAGTTTTTTGCCTTCGCCGCCTCGAATGCGGCCTGCATGAGCACGCCCGTGGACTCGACGGAGCCGCCGAGGCGCTCCATGTACTCCTCGTCGCGGCCGGCGAAGACGCGCTCGAAGGCCTCGAACATGCCGGCGGGCTCGGTCTCGCTCTTGGCGAACTGCTTGTTCGTCTTGTAGCTGAGCAGCTCGTCGAGGTCGGCGGTGAACTCGCCGTCGATGCCGGGGATGATGAATGTGAGCTCGGTCATTACTTGCCCTCCGCGGTCTCAGCGGCCTTGGCGGTCGCGGTCTCGGTGGACTGGATGTAGTCGTAGCAGGTGTTGCCGGCATCGTCGGTGAGGTACTTGACCGTGAGGGCGCGCGCGGCGAGCTCGTCCACGGCGAGGGTGAGGTCGTCCAGCTCGGAGGACTGGGGGAGCGGCACGACCTTGCGCCAGCGGCGGCCGTTCTTGAGCACGAGCTCTAGCACGGCGGGCCACGTCTCGGTGGAGTCGCCGTTGTGCTTGACGGTGATCATGCCGGCCTCGTCCTTGACGTTGCCGGAGCCGTACATGACCTTGAGGGTCGCGGCCTTGATCTCGGCGAGCGTGAGCTGCGCGCTCTCGACGCGAGAGGTCTGCGGCGACGCCATGAGGTCGCCGTTCATGTCCTTGATGTCCTCGGAGTCGGTGTCGAGCGTCTCGACGTAGCCGTCCTCGCTGATGTAGCCGAGGCACTTCCACGCCTCGGGCAGCGCGGTCGTGTAGTCGGTCGGCAGCGCCGTTCCGACGGGAGCGGTGAAGATGTAGCCGCCCTTGACTCCCTTGGCGCTGGAGACGTTGGCGACGTTGTTTTTGTTGCTTTCTGCCATGATTGCTCCTTATTCGCAGATGGTCAGGTTGATGTTCGTCTGGTATCTGGGAGTCCCCGTGTCGGGGTCGTCCCATCGGTAGGTGCCGTCGGGCACGGCGGAGAACACGTTCGGCTCGTCCTCGATGGCGGAGCACGCCCGCTCGACGGCCTCGGCGATCTCGTGTGCGCGCCTGCGGGTCTTCGCCCACGAAGTGGCGAGCACGCGCGGCGACTGGATGAACCGCGTCGCGCTCGTGGCTGCGAGGGTGACCTGGACGAACTCATCGGGTCTCTCGCGCGGAACGTCCGGCACGCACTTGATGCCGGTCGCGTGCATAAGGCGCTGGGCCACTACCCTCTCGATGTCCATCAGTCACCCCCGAAGACGGATTGCAGGCGGTTGTGCTTGCGCTCGCTCACGTTGGCGTGCTTGCTATCCGTGTAGACGACGCGGCCCCTCGCAAGCGAACCGCCTGCGACCGCGGTGCTGTAGCCGTTCTCGCCGTACTTCGGCGTGAACGTGGAGTTGCATGCGGCCGCGGCGGCGTTGGCCTTCTCGGTGAGCATGGCCTGCACGCCCCCGCCGTTCATGACCTCGGCGTATCCGCCGCGGTTCCAGCCCTTCCACTTGATCTTGACCTCGCACTTCGCCCTAGCCATCGGTTCGGGTCACCTCGCAGGTGAGGTCCCAGGGGCCGGGCGTGTTGGCCGCGGTGTATCGCTTGGGGTCGCCGACCACCTTGTAGTCGGTGCCGCGCACCGTGACCGTCGCGTCCTTCAGGGACACGTCGGCGCCCTTCGGGAAGCACAGCGTGAAGGCCACCGTCACGCCGTTCGGGCGCGTCGAGTCGAGGTCGGCGGTCGCGCCGGGGCAGACGACCACGTTGTCGACCGCCGTCTCGGTCACCGCCTCGCCGGCCGGCTCGCCCAGCTCGTCGAGCGAGTGGGCCGCATTGCGCACGGTCACGGTCTCGCCGGAGATGAGGCACGTCATTCGGTCACCCCACCCCTCTCGAACGGGGTGAGCGCCCCGAGCGCCTGGCCCGTGAGCCCGAGGCGCCTGAGGTCGCTCTTCCCGAGGTACATCTCGCCGAGTGCCGAGCCGTAGGTCACCGATGCCGTGTAGCCGCCCGCCCCCTGGCTGTACTGCGTGGCGCCGGCCATCGCGGACGGTGCCGAGAGCACGCGGTTGACCAGCAGGCAGCACACGGCGGGGGCGGCGCGGTCGAATGCCGGGCACGCCCCCTCGATGTACTCGCCGATTCGGTCCTCATACGCCGAGAGCATCAGGTCGGATGCGTCCTGAAGCAGCACACCGGTGCGGGCCTCGTCCGCGGGCTCGCCGTAGCGGGCCTTGTAGTCGTCCACGCTGGCGAGCGCGGCCATGGCTACTGGGCCTCCATGATCCCGGCGTCGACGAGGGCCTGCACGACCTTCGCGACGGTCGGGCTGGCGCCGGGGTTGGCGACCTTCTTGGGCAGCACGAGCGGCTTGCCGTCGGGCGAGACGAGCGCAACGTGCTGCGGGAGGATGCTGGACGCCTTGCCCGCGTCCTCCACGATGAACTTCTGGACTAGATGAGCCATCTCGGGACCTCCTAGGCGCTCTTGAGGACGGCGAAGGCCTTGGGGTCGAGTACCGCGTAGGCCAGCACGGCCTCGGTGCGGTAGGCGATCTGGTTGTAGCCCTTCAGGTCCTGACCGGCGTTGTCGGGGTCGCCGTACTCGATGACCTCGGCGGTGATGTCGCGGACCATGCCCCACTTGATGGCGGAGAAGTCGCCCATGATCGCGGAGACATTGGTCGGGGTCTTGGCGAGACGGCCGTTCACGGTGCCGGACACGGAGGCGGGGATGCCGTCGAGGTTGCCCACGTTGAGGGAAAGCGGCACCTCGGGGTACAGGCGCTGCCCGGTGGCGGGCACGCGCAGCTTGCGCAGCTCGGAGGCGAACTGGCGGCTCATGGCGATGCCGTTGATGCCGTAGTCGAGCAGGGCGTCGGAGAGGGAGTCGATGTCGTCGACCGGGGAGTCGGTCTTGGCGACGCTGTGGACGTCCTTGTCAGCGGTCAGGGCGGTGTAGCCCGTGAGGCCGAGGCCGGTCTTGGGGTTGATGGCGTGGTAGACGATGTAGTCGAGCGCGCGGCCCGCGGCGGCGGTCTGGTCGGCGATGATGTTGGAGATGATCTCCAGCTGGTTGTCCTCGTCGGCCCACTTCAGCTCGTCGGAGACGCGCGTGGTCGTGACGATCTTGGCGCGCTTTGCGACCACGGGGTCGGTGGAGATCTCGGAGCCAGACTTCTTGCCGCCCTCGGCGACGACCTCGGCCTCTGCGGTCGGGTTGAACACGAGATAGGTCGTGTCGGCGAACTTCTGCGGCGTGCTGGGGCTCAGCGTGGCGATGGTGGAGGTGTCCTTCACCTTGCCGATGATGGTGGAGACCACGCTGGACGGCAGCTTGATTTTCTGGGTGTCGTTTGCAGCCATTTCTGTGCCTTTCTTCGGGTTTGGCTTACTTCAGGAGGCGCTTGGCGAAGTCTCGCAGCGCCTCGTCCCCGCCCTTGCCGCCCTTGTCGAAGCTGCCGGGCTTCTCCACTCGCGGTGCGGGCTTTGTCTTGAATGCGGCGAGCATCTTGTCGCACCATGCGGCCATGCTCTCCTCGTCCTCGCCGACGATGAGCTCGGCGGGGACTCCCTTCTCCTGCGCGACCTTGGCGGCGGTCTTGGCTCGCGCCTCGGCCTTCTCCTTGGCGTCGAGTCGCTTCTCGAGCTCCGCGACCTTCTCGTCGGCGGTCTTCTTCGCCTGGTTGGCCTCGTCGAGTGCGCTTGCCGCGCTCTTGTTGGCCTTGGCCTGCTTCTCCCACTTGCGGGAGTGCGCCTTCTCGGCCTCGTAGAGCGCCTTGTAGTCGGGCTCCTCGCCCCCGGTCGGCTCCGTACCGCCCGTGGGCTCCGTGTTGGTCTCTGCTGCCATGTCGCGTCCTTTCCCGGACCGTGCGGCCCGTCGGGCCAGCCGTGCGGCCGAGCCCCTTAGATGTGCGTTTCGGGCCGTGCGGCCCTGTCGCGCGGCAGTGTCCTACGGGCGTGAGATTTGGCCTGTTTGGCGTTTTTCGGCATGAAAAAAGCCGCCCGTGGGCGGCCATGCGGTATGATGGGGCTAGGCGGAAGCTGTTTGACTCACCTATTGAGACATGCAGCTCCCGCCTATTTTTTTATCGTTTGGAGCGACCCGTCGTGCCCCAGCATCCGCACCTCAGAGATTCCGTACCTCTTCATGTACTTGCGTATCCACGCTTCGGCTTGGCTGTCGGTGACCGACTTGTTCTCGCTGACGTCGAAGACGGCGAACCGCACCCCGCTCTTGTTGGCCACGGACTTCATGTGCGACTTGAACGTGTTCTCCGATTTCGACGTGTACACGGTCTTGATTTCGATGCCCGTGGACAGGTCGGCGCGGCTTACGGTCGTTTTTCCCTGCGCGTTCTCGCTCTTCAGGTGCACCTCGTCTTCCCAGAACTCGGTCTTGTAGCCCAGTGCCGCCAGCTTCTCTGCGGTTCTCCTCTCTCCGGGGTCTACCCTCCACCTCTTTACCTTGTCGCGCCTCACCGCATCGTCCGTGAACGTTATGCCCTTATGCTCGCCGCCCGCGTACCAGGACGGGTCGCGTAGCTCTATCTCGGATGCGACGCGGTTGTTGAGGTAGGCGGTGTACGCCTTCCCCTCCTTGTTGCCGTGGCGCCTCACGAGCGCTTTGCGTTCGTCCTCCGGCATTGCGTACCAGTCGGAGGCGATGCCGTCGCGGCCTCCGAGCGCGGCCAGGCAGTCGTTATACCTCTCGTACATCCCGTCAGGGTCGTATCCCTTGACTGTGGTCACCCCGTCGAAGCCGGGAACGATTCGGCAGTCGCAGTGCGCGTGCGAGTGTTCGGCCGCCTCCTCGGTCTTGGCGTAGAAGCCGAACGACGCGAGCATGAGGCAGAACCCGCACGTCTCGCCACGGGGAACGCGGGCGTACCACGGCTTTGCCGGGTCTTTGCGCGCGTTGTGGGCGACGCACCTGTTGGCGGCGCGCCTGATCTCCTCGTCGACCCTCGTGACGCACCGCGAGACAAAGACCTCGGGGGCGCCCTCGACGACCTTGCCGATGAAATATCTAACCGCGCCGAGCGTGGCGTCCGGGTCTCGCATGGACTCGGCGACCGCCCGATACTTCCCGGGGAAGCCCTGCGACGCCCTGACCGCGTCGTAGTATTCTGCGGCCCTCGCGGCGGCGCACGTGTCGGCGTAGTACCCGAGCACCGTCTCGATCGTCTCGTAGGCCCTCTCGCGGAGAGAGGCGACATCGCCGGCACCTCCGCGCTCCCAGCTCGACAGCAGGGACTCGAGCGCCGGCCTCACCTTCGCCTGGGCGTCTGCCGACAGCGCGTTCACCTCATCGGTCAGCTCGTCCAGCAGGCTAGTCGGTACCGCCGCCATTCTCGCCCTCCTTCGGCTCGAACAGCGATGCGATAGCCGCGCCCGCCTGCGCCTTCTTGGCATCCGACTCGATGCGCTGGATCTGCTCGTCCGTGTAGTCGAGCATCTCGTAGGCCACCGTGGAGTTGGCGAGCTTCGGGAGCGCCTGCACCTGCTTGAGCATCGCGTCGGACAGGCTCACCGTGGACGGGTACGCCGGGGACAGGAATCGCGGGTTGATCTCATGCCCCGCGTCGCGCTCGGTGGCGAAATCGGTGCCGTTCGCCACGGCGAGCGCCATGTAGGCCACGTTGCGCAGCGCCGTGCCGTTGTCGCGGTTGAGATTCTTGGCGTCGATGACCAAAGGCTCCAGGGACGCGGCGATAGCGTCCGAGGAGGACGGGTTGTCGTTGGACACGCCGAAGAAGCTCACCGGCACGTTGGTCACGGCCGACATCTGGCAGGCGAGCTGGCGCAGGTACTCCGTGAGCGGTGCCATCTGGAGCTGCGCGGACTGCCAGACCGTGGGCTTGTCGCCGTCCGGGTCTTTCGTGATCTCGTTGACCGCGCCCATCGAGGCGTCGTACTTGTTGCCGTCGTTGAGCATCTTCTTGTAGGTTCCAAGAAGCCACGTCTGCGGCAGGGTCGCGGCCTCGGCGGCGACCTCCATGCGGGCGCGCTGCCGGATGGCGTCATCGGTGATGCTCATCACGGAGCGGCTGATGCGCGAGGTGCCGAAGGGGCGCTCGAGCGTCGCGCCGTGGGCCATCGGCTCCATCAGGCAGCGCCCCATCGAGTGCTCGCGGTACTCGGCGACCCACGAGCCGCCGTCGCGCGTGAGCACAACGAGGCTGTCGTCGGTGAGCAGGTGCACCACGGTCGGCACACGCTCGGCGTCGCCGGGCATCTTCTTGGACTCCGCCACGACGATGCCCGCCCTGATGGCCTTGCGCGCGTCGTCCCAGAGTGCCGCCGCCGCGGTGGCGGGGTACGCCGAGATGACCGGGTAGCCGCCGCCATCCGTCACGGTCCAGAAGCCGCAGCAGTGCTTCAGCTCGCCGATGAGGTTCTTGCGGTAGAGGCGCTCCAGCTGGTTCGCCTCGCAGATGGCTCGGAGCGTCTTGCTCGTCTGCTCGTCCGCGCACGTGTAACCGTTGAAGATGGAGCGGTCGGCGAGTGCATGCACGGCCTTGCAGGGCCAGTCCACGCGCGGGTTGATCTTCTTGGCGAGGCTCGCCGGCATGGCGATGCCGAGGTCCTTCACCGACACGTGACCGAGGTAGTAGTCCTCGCGCTCGAGATTGCTGGCGCGGTGCTCGCGCCAGACGGTCATGAGCTCGCGGACGAGCGCCGCGTCCCCCGGCTCCAAGCCTGCGGCGGATGCTACCTGCCCCGCCAGTTCCATGTTCACTGCTGCCATCAGAAGCTGGCCTCCTGTTCCCTTCGCGGGTCTCGTTTCGTGGTTCTCGCCGCCCAGAGGGCGAGCGATGCGGACTCGAGGGGGGCTGCGATGGAGTCGGGGCCGTCCGCGAAGCCCCACCCGTCCCTGCCGATGTCGCGCTTGAGCGACTTGCGCGCCGAGTCGTCGAGCGCCGGCGACTCGATGTGAGACAGCGTGCCCGAGTCGACCTCGTCCTTGAGCATCGACGCCGCAGCCTGCACGATTGCCGGGGTTCCCATCTCGAGTGCGCACTTGCTGAAGCCGCCGTCGAGCATCCGCCGCTTGAGCGCGTCCGCTCCGGACTTGCCGTCGATGCAGACGCACGCGATCTCGTCTCGGTTGCGCAGGAGCATGTCCGAGATCGCGACCGTTCCGCCCGAAGCGCCCATCACGTCGTATAGCTCGACGTAGGACGGTCCGTCCCTGTCGGCGAGCGCCCAGGACACCGCGGCGCGGGAGCCGTCCACGGAGAACTTCACGCCGAAGGCGAGCTTTCCGCCGGTGGGCGCTGAGTCGCACCGGCACCCGTCCCACTTCTTGGAGGAAAGGGCGTAGAGGAGCGAGCCTCCCGTCTTCGCCCACCACCCGAGGCGCTCGCGCGCGAACACGTCCGGCTGCATCTGCTCGGACTCGCCCTTGACCGCCTCGTAGTTGAGCACGGTGCCCATGGACGGGTTGAACTCGTACCATCTCGACTCGTCGTGGACGTCGCCTATCTCGTCCGCGCCCCACTCGATCCACGCCATCTCGGACTCGCCGTCGTGCACGTCGTCGTGGAGGTCGCGGAACACGGTGCCCACGTTGTCGGGGCCTGGCGGCGTTCCGAGGTAGATGGTCTGCGGGTTGTGCATCGCGCTCGCCGAGATTGCAGGCAGGGACGCCGCCTGCTGCGTGTCCGTGAGCTCCTGCGCCTCGTCGTAGATGAGCACGTCGTAGGTCTTGCCTCGCGCCAGCGAGTTGGTGCGGGTGGTGAAGCGGATGAGTCCGCCGTTCTTGAGGCTGATGGCCTGCTGCCCGTTCGTCTTGCGCACGGCGAGCAGGAGGTCGTGCAGCTCGGTCTCGTCCTCGTCCTCGAATGGCTGGGACAGCTCCTTGAACATCTGGTCGGATGTGTCGCCGTGCTGGCAGGTGTACAGGATCTTCTCGCCGTTGAGCGCGCCGTAGAAGCACCTTGCTCGCACGACCCAGCTCTTTCCGTTCTGGCGCGGGATGGAGATGCCCAGCGTGCGCAGCAGGTACTTGTCGCGCGCATCGCGGGCCAGCATCGCGTCGAGCAGGTGCGGCTGCCACGGGAGCGGGTCGCCGAAGTACGCGGTCGCGAGCTCGCACGCCATCCCGCCGTCCCCGCTGAGGTCCTCCGGGACGTTGGCCTCGTATGTCGGCGTCTGCCTGGGCTCCATCAGGCGCCCGCCGCCTTGGCCTTGCGCTCGCGGTCGGCGAACATGAGGCTCAGCACCCTAGCGCCGTCGCTCTGCGGACGCGCCTGCTGCACCTGGATGGGCACCGCCTTGCGCGACAGCCCGAGCAGCTCGTTGAGCGCGCGTATCTCGGCTGTCGCCTGCTTGAGCACGGACACGGCGGGGTGCGGGCGCTCCATGATGGCGTGCCGCCCGTTCTTCGCCTTGATGGGCTTGTAGCCGACGGGGTCGAGCACCTTCACGGACTTGCCCCTGCTCATGGCATCCTCCGCGGCCTTAGCCACGGCGTGCCAGTAGCACAGCAGCGCGAGGTTCGGCGCGTCCTCGTCGGAGAAGCGCCCCGATGCGGTGACGCTCGCCCAGATCTGCGATTGATAGTCGTCGGATGCGACCGATTCCGGCATCTCCGGCATCACGGCCTCCTTTCTCGTGCCCGCATTGTGCGATGCGTGTGAGATTCGCGGCCTACCCCGCCCTGGGGTCATGGGGCGGGGGGAAATCGGCACTGGCAGCGATGGGTGTCCGTGCACCCCCGGGGAGGGGCAATGCCCCCGCCATCGGCGGCTCAGCGCCCCAAAAAGCAGTGGGGCGCAGCCGAGCAAACGACCGCGCCTCCAGTTTGGCTTTTCAGCCCCGCCTATTCAGTTGTCTCGAGCCTTCAGAACAGCCTCGTGCGCCTTATCTCGACGGGCCTCGCGTCGCCCGGCATGTGCTTGCCCTTCCTCTGGTTGCAGATGCGGTGCGCCGCGTCGAGGTTCGCGTAGTCCAGCACCGCGCCGCCCCTCGCCCTCGGCACCACGTGGTCGGCCTCGAAGCTCCACGGCGTGCCGGGCGGCAGGCTGTAGTCTATGGGCTGTCCGCATATGTGGCACGGCCTGCCCTCGGCGCGGAGCCTCGCCTTGAGCTTGCGCTCGGCGTTGCCGTTGGAGCTCCACGTCATGCCAGGCGCTTCCTCGCGAGGTAGTCCTTCTTCACCGACAGGGTCGGGGTCTCGTCGGTGCTTCCTATCTTGATGGTGAGCGTTATGGGCAGCAGCACAAACCTTTCGTCGATGTCCCCCGCCACGTCTTCCGCCATGGACTCCAGCAGGGCCGCGGCGTCGCGGAGCTGCCGCGCCACCCTCTCGCCCGCACTCATGCGACCAGCCCCACGACCAGCTGCATGCACCACAGCACTGCGGCGACGCACAGCAACACGAGCACCGTCATGATGAGGCACCCGATGAGCCTGCCGATCAGCCTTCCAATCTCGTCCATTCAATCCTCCAATCTCACCCGCACGCCATGCGCACGAGAACGGTCAGAACCACGGCGAGCGCCCATGCGGACCTCGCCGCCCACGCCAGCAGCGCGGTGAGCGCCGCCAGCGGCATCAGCCACAGAACATGGCGCACGCTTCCTCCTGCATGTCCCTCATGTGGTCCGCTATCCACGGGAGCGCCCAATAGGCGACGTCGCCCGGCTCCGCGTCCGCCCCGTCGAACTTCTCCCGGAAGGCGTCGTCGAACTCCACCTCGCAGATACCGTAGTCGCAGCAGCACTCGTACATCTTGATGCACTCGGCGCAAGTGGGCTTGCCCTCGCCGAAGTGCCTGTCGATTGCCGCGCCGGTGCATCCGTCCGGGAGGTTGTAGCCCGGATCACAGCTTGCCCCCAAGGCGGATCACCTCCTCGCGGTACATCTCGTACCGTTCGATGAACCTGCGCGGGTTCTCCGCGATGACGTCGAGAACCTCAACGAGCGCCATCTTGCCCAAGGGGCGCTCGCCGTCCGTGAGCTCGCTGTCAGGCACGTCGATGATGTGGCGCTCGATTATCTCGAATCTCATCTCTCCACCTTCTTCCTCACGACGTCGCGCGGGTCTTCGCCCATCGCCTCCGCCAGATTGAGCAGCAGGTTCATCTTCACTTCCCTGCCGTTGCTGATGGCATGGCTCAGGCTGCTGAGGTTCACCCCGGCGGCGCGCGCCAGCTGCTTCAGCGGGACGTGGTTGTCGATACGCCAATGGGCGATCTTGTCGGCGTCCAAAACGTACTCGGTCGCCATCACCTGCACCTCCCCTCGCGCTTGAGCGTCTCCACGTTGCGGCGGAACCTCTTGAGCGCGCGAATCCGGGCGCGCCTCCATTTCGGGTCGAGCCTCTTGCAGAGCGCCCTCGCCTCGCGCCTCACGCCGCGCAGCACGGGCACGAGGGCCTCGTTGAAGCTCGCCACCGCGTTGGCCATGATGGCGGCCGCGGCCCTCGCGGCGGGGCCATCCGGTCTCCACAGGTCGACGGACGGCGACGGCGCCGGCCTCATCTCGTCAGCCATGCCGCACCTTCCTCCCGCACTGCGGGCAATAGTTCCAGACGCCGCTCACGCGGTAGTGCTCCTCGTCCTCGACCTTGCAGCCGCAGACCGAGCACAGGAAGCCGTTGTCGCACGAGTCCTGGACGCTCCCGTCGTAGACGTTCTCGCACTCGCCGCGGTCGACGAGGTCGGCGAGATAGTCGAATACGTTGCCCTCCGTATAGCCGACGCACTCGAGCACGCGCTCGAAGATGTCGAATATGAACGGCTCGAGGACGGTCCTCGGCAGGCTGTTGAAGAAGCCCCTCGACCCGCGCAGGCTCGCCGCCGCCTCGCGGCGCTGCTCGTCGCTAATCATCAGTCAAATCCTCCCCACACCACGGGCAATACCGTGGGACAGTCTCGAACTCGGTCCAGCTCGTGATGTACGTGTCGTCATGCTCGTAATGCACGACGCCGAAGACGAGGTCGCACCTAGGGCAGTGGACGGCGTCGACTGGGTCGACGTCCCCTATCGCGACCATCTCGTTGGTGTAGACCAGCTTGCGCGGCTTCCACTTCTGGTGCGACGGGGTCGCACCGCACGTCGGGCAATCGACCGGCCTTGCGAACTTAATACGCTTCATCTTCCACCACCACCGCCCCGCAGACCGGGCATGAGTACCAGTCGACTGGGAACGCCTCGGAGGTCACGACGAGCACACCGTCCGGCCTGTCGCCGGGCACCAGCACGCGGCACCCGCACTCTGAGCACTTGAATGATTCCTTGGTGTAGTCGGCGACGTTGTGACATGTCGGACGGTCGATTAGGTCTGCAAGGGCCGCGTACGTCTCGTTCTCAACCTCGTGAATGAACTTGCCGTCCACCTCGACGCCGATTGAGTTTGCAATCACGTCGAGTGAATCAACGTGGCGGTATGCCCCGGTCGATGCTTCGCGCAACTCAGCCACCGCTCGCTTGCGCTCCTCGTCGTTAATCATCGTCTCCCCCTTCCGGGTCAATGAGATCAGCGAGCTTATCGAGGACAACATCGAAGTCATGGTAGTCCTCGAAGCCGACCACCACCTCGGCAAGCTCGTCGAAGAACTGCTCCTTGTACTGGATGGAGTGGCCGATGGTCAGGTGTCGCAGGTTCTCAGCCATCTCGCGTCGCTCTTCGCTAGTGAATGTCATCGAAACCAGCTCCAAACATACAGTCGTAGTCGCACTCCCAGGTCTCTCCGTCGCGGCTCATGGTCGCCCCGTACCTCGGAGTACCGCCGGTATCGTCGCCCCAGAAGTGGAAGTGCCATCCAAGGAAGTCGAACTCCTCGTCGTACTCGTCTGCGGCGTACCTCGTGTCGCCGTACTCCTCGTAACCGTCCCACCCGAACCTGCGGGAAAGGGCATCGAACGTGTATATGGTCGGCTTGTCCTCGCCGTCCTCCCACTCGTAGACCTCCGGCCAACCCTGCTTGTAGCACCCGACGCGGACATTGCCGTCGCCCATGACTCCATGGTGCGAGAACTCGAACCACTCGAATCCGTCATGGTGCTTCATGATGTTCGCGTACACGCGGAGTCCAGTAGGCAGGGAACCCTCGTCGGTGTCGTATACGCCTACGTCCTCCTTGTCGGTTCTGCGCTCGCCGTTGAGGTACACGAACGCGCCGTAGTCGCTGTATGCCATGGCTATACCTCCTTCGCCGCCGCCTCGCGGCGCTTTTCATCGGTAATCATTCGTCCACCTTGGATATGGCCAGCGCCACGTATTTCTGGGCAAGGCCCTCGAAGTCGTCGAGGATGTAGTCGATTCGGTAGACTTCACCGTTGAGCGGATGCCTGGCTGCTTCCCCGACGGCGTAGCCTTCGTTCGTGAGAACGTCGAATACGATCTCATCGCCGACCTTGTAACCCCGGTCGTTCTTGCGAATCTCGAACGTCTTGGTGCCGTTCAGGACGGCGTCGGCGTATTGCTCTTGAATCTTGAGCCTGTGAGTCGCCATCAGGCCTCACCCCTCAGCTTGCGGATGCGGGATACGATGTCCTCAATCACTTTCGGAGAGCAACCAGTTGTTATATTGCTGAGAGAACAACTTTGACAGTTTCCATCCTTGCTGAAGTACGTGCAAGCGGTGCCTTCTGCGACGCATTTGTCCAAGTCCTCTTCCAGCTTCTCCCAGCTGTCGGGTTCGGTGAGGTACATGAGCTCGGCGTCGAGTTTCCTGCCCGCGTCCGTGACCGCGCGCCAGCAGTTCCCCCACTCTTTCTCGAGGTCGGAATCGACCGTGTACACCCAGTACACGATGTTTCGGGCCGTGCCGCCGCTGCCGTACAGCACCTTGGTATCTAGCGGAATCTCTCGACCGTCGGCATCCTTTGGCAGTTGAATCATCATTCCTCCTTATCTGGCGTTATACGCCCTCCATCCCGATCTGCTCGCACCACTGGTTGGCCATCGCCTTTGCGATGCCCGGGAACGTGCGGCTGCGAACCTTGGCGCGTTCGTGTGGCGGCAGATGCCAGGCGTCCGCGTACCATGCCGGCATGGAGTTGCCTGACTTGAAGACCTTGCGCGGCTCAGGCTCGACCTCATCAGTCGGCTTGAGCGGCTCGAGCCCCTTCAGCCACAGGCACGTCTTCTTTTCGAACGGGTCGCCGAACATGTACGGCTGCACGATTTGGTCCGGTTTGCGCCATCTTGTGCTCATACAGCCGACGGGGTTCTCGATTGCGACGTGCGGCGCATCGCACTTGGCGAACGCCATGAAGAACTCGACGGCGGCCTCACGGTTAGCCTTGCGCTCGCGCGCTCTGTCGCCGTACTTCCCCTCGTCGAACCAGCGGTTGCCGGTGACGGTGAGATACGTGCATGGCGGGTGCGCGATCACCAGGTCCCACCTGAGCTTGAGCATCTGGAGAGCGTCGACGTTGAGGTGCATGAGGTCGTGACCCCCCCCCGCTTCCTCAAGGTCGCAGCTGTAAGCCTCGTGCCCCATCTTCCGGAACTCAAGCGCCACGCGCTGCGACTCCTCGCAGGCGATAAGAACTCGCATCTACGCCACCCTCTTCCTGACGACGGCCACGTCGTACATGCCCTCGAGGTAGCCGACGGCCCTCGCCGCGGCCATGTCTTGCTCGCGGCCGAGCTCATCCCATCCGCTCATCGCGACTCCCAGTAGTTGCACCTGGCGAGCCCCTGCGTGCGGTGCACGAACTCCGGGCGCCGCCCGCACTCGTACTCGGTGCGCTCCACGCCGTGGACGGTGCGCAGCACCGTCGCGCAGCAGTGCAGACAGTTCTCACAGCGCTCCTCCCGGAGTCCGTCCGCATAGATGTCCGGCCTCTCGTTCCCCGTCATCTGTATCCCCTCTTCCCGTACCTTCCGTCGTTCACCATGTTCCTTACGTGGCGCCGCATGTCCTGCGCCGCCTGGTCTCCCTCGGGCGGCAGCTTCCGCCCGCTCGCGCACTCGACGCAGTGGACGCGCCAGCCGCCGCGGTAGCGCTCGAAGTGCCCGAACCCGGGAGGCGTCCACCTGCCGCACTCGCGGCAGTAGCCGCCGTAGACGTTCCTAGCCATTCCCCTGCTCCTTCCTGTAGACGTCGCGGGCCATCGCCTCCGCGAGCTCGCGCATGTCGGTCACCTCGGCGCACTCCGCGCCGAAGAACATGCCGAGCTCGCCCCTCTTGTGCCTGTCGCACCGGTACGCCCGGCAGATCTCGGGCCTAGCGGCGTAGACCGCGCACTCGCGCCCGTCCGTCAGGTACGGGCACAGCAGGTCGCACTCCGCCCTGGGCTCGGCGGGCTCGATTCCGTTCCGGCGCACGTACGCCTCGAGGCGCACCCGGTCGAACGGGCTCACGGGCAGGAAGCGCGAGCAGCACTCGCCGCAGCCCCTGCAGTCGCCCGTGTAGAGGTCGGTCACGTCGTCGCTCCGGTGCCCGGCGTGGATGGCCGCGGCGACGGCCCTCTCGTCATTCATCGGCCTGCCCCTTCGCCCCTGCCGTGGGCGGCGGCCCCTACTTGGAACATCCGGCCACCTTCTCGTCGTAGATCTTCTTGAGGTCCCGGCGCATGAACCGGGTGAACTCCTCCTCGCCGACGTCATCCGTCAGCGCCACATATCGCATCGCATCGTGGCACCATTCGTCGAAGTCGAGCAGCCTTCCGCTGAACGCGCTCTTGACGTCCGTGACCTCGGCGTATGTGAAGCGGGTCAGCATCTCCTCGCGCATGACCCTGTCCGCGAGCGCCTCGACGGGCGTCTTGGGCCGGTTGATGATCTGTCGGTAGCCGTTGGCCATCTTTGTCATTGCGTCGAGCTGCTTGGCCAGCTTGTTGTTCTCGGCCAGGAGGCGCTCGTTGCGGCGCTGCTCGTAGTCAAGCTCGGCGAGCACGTGCTGCTCGCAGTTGGTGATCTCCATCGTCATTTCACCTCTCGGATGATCTCGTTTCCGTATCGGTCGGTGATGGCCCAGTAGCCGAACATGTAGAGGTCTGGGCTGTGCGGCGGGTACTCCCTGAGCAGCGTGCCGGACCACCATGCCTCCTCGGCCGCCCCGGTGCGCCATACCCACTCGGCCCTGAGGCCGCCGTCGTGGAACTTCCCGTGGCACCCGGTCGTGCCGGAGCCGCACAGGGCGAACAGCGGGCTGCGCAGCTCCCACACCCCGTTGGGCGTGACGAGCCTGAACGTCTTTCCCCACGACCTGCGGGCGACGTGGTGGCAGTTGGAGGCGCGCCTGCCGCACACCGCGCACCGGGCCTGCGTCGGCTCGTATGCCGTGTCGTGCGTGTACCGCGCCCCGAGGTGGGGCTTGCCGTACAGCTCGGCGCGCTCCTTCGGCCATCCCCTCAGCAGGCCCGCGTCGAGGATCATGAGAGCCTCCTCTCGCACGCGGCGCGGGCGGCCAGCAGCCTCTGCGCGTCCTGGTACATCCCGAACCGGTCCCTGCTCGCGGTCGTGCCCCGCGGGGCCTCGACCTTGGCCGGGTCGATGCCCGGGTGCTCGGACGCCCACCGGCGCTCCTGCTCGGCCAGCGCCTCCTCGGGCGTCCTGGTCGGCCTGAACGTCGCGGCCTCGACCTCCGAGGCGGTGGGCTTGCCCCTCGCCCGGTCGTCGGCGTCGATACGCTTCTGGCGCCTTGACCAGTCGAGCGCCAGGGCCCCCCAGTTGCTAACCGGCTGGCCGTTGCTCTTGACCCAGCCCTGCGACTCGAAAAAGGCCCAGAAGGCGTCCGGGTCGCCGCTCAGGCAGTTGGCGCCGAAGTACCCGCGGGCCTCCTCCAGCGACGGCGGCTCGAACTCGGGCGGCGCGGCGGGGGCATCGCCCCCATCACAGGCCAGTTCAGTACAATCCAGTTCAGGACAGGACAGGCTAGGGTAGGTTAGGTTAGGGTTTTCACTTTCCGAAACCTGCGTTTCTGGTTTGTCTGAAACTGGTTTCACGTTTGGAAAACCTAGGTTTTCACTTTCGGAAACCTCTGTTTCGGGTTTGTCTGAAACTGGTTTCTTGCGCGGGCGGCCGCCCTTGCCGCCCCTGCCGCGCGCGTCCTTGGAGTTGTCGATGGCGTTCTTCATCGCCTTGAAGACGCGGCGGAGGTGCTTCGGGAGGTCGGGTTCGACTCCGTGCAGGCCGTACATCATGATCGCGTCGGCGAGCACCGCGCGGTCGCGCATGTCCTCTGGGTCACTCTCGTCGAAGTCGTCGTAGACCTCGGCGAAGCTGTCGAACACGGTGAATGCCATCAGAACCACCCCCAGAGAAGCGAAGAGAAGAACAGGAAACCCGCGGAGAAGGAGGCGGCGAACAGGGCCGCCTCCCAGTGGTCGCGGATGATGTCGGGTACGCGCCCCATCAGAACGGGATGTCCTCGTCGTACACGTCCAGCTGCTGCTGGGCGGGCGCGGGCTGCGGCGCGGCCTGCGGGGCCTGCTGTGGCCGCTGCGGTGCCGCCTGCGGGGCCTGCTGGTAGGCCTGCTGGGCGCTCCATTGCGGCGCGGGCTGCTGGCGCGCCGGCTGCGGGGCATATGCCTGCGGGGCGGGCTGCGGCGGGTACGCCTGCTGCTGGTATCCCTGCGGCGCGCACTGCTGCGGGGCCTGCTGGCCGTTGGGGTTCTGGCTCATGAGCACGACCTCGTCGGGGATGATCTCGACCTTCGAGCGCCTGCCGCCCCCGTTCTTGTCCTCCCAGGAGCTGTAGCGCAGCTTCCCCTCGATGGCGACCTTCATGCCCTTGCGCAGGATGCGCGAGAGCGCCTCGGCGCGGTTGCCGAACATGGTGCAGTCGATGAAGTTGGGGTAGTCCTCCCACTCCCCCGTCTGCTGGTTGCGGCGGCGGTCGTTGACGGCCACGCCGAAGCCCAGCACCTGCGTGCCGCCCGGCGTGGCGCGCAGCTCGGGGTCGCGGGTCAGGTTGCCGGACACGACCACTCTGTTGATGCTCATCTGTATGTCTCCTCTCCGCCGCTCGTCCATGTCCTCTGGATGTCGGCGTCCACTGTCTTGATTCGCAGCTTGAGGGCCATGATCGCCTCGGAGGATGCCTTGTAGAGCGCCTCCGCGCAGTCGCGCAGCTGCTTCTTCTCGGCTATCTCCTCCCGACCCCGGCACAGGTCGCCGATGATGGTCACCGGCGTGCCCTTGGAGCGCTCCTCGAGGATGGCGATGCGCAGCGCCCTGCGGTAGTCCGCCTCGTTCTCGGCGTACTGTTGGCCCGTCCGCCTGAGCGTGTCCAGCTCCGCCATGAGGCGCCCGAACATCTCCTCGCGCTGCGCGTACATGTCCTGCATGGCCTACACGACCCTCCACGTCGGAGTGGCGCAGCAACCGGGATGCTTCTTGAACTCCTCGTACTGCCCTTTCGACTCGAAGGTGTAGGCCGTGCCGCAGGCCTTGCACTTCGCCGTGAAGCCGCCGCTCTCGGGCGGCTCCTTCTCGGGCTTGTCCGACAGCGCGTCCGGGTCGCTCTGCCCGTCGATGGCGAACAGGCCGCACAGCGCGTACTTGCGCGCGTAGCTCGACGCCATCCCGGTCACCTGCGCGTCGTCGGAGCCGCTCTTGTGCTCCGCCTCGCGGGCGTAGGCCTTGAACTCCTTCTTCTCGCCGTGCCCGTCCACGAAGAACAGGGTGCACGTGGCCTCGACGTAGTAGCGCTCGCCCACCTTGCAGATGTTGTCGTGGAGCGTGAACGCCACGCCGGCCTCCTTGCAGGGCTCCTTGAGCGCTGCGACGATGTCCTCGAACGAGCGGTAGCTGAACTTCGCGAAGGCGTTGTAGCGCGCCTTGGGGACGGTCACGGATCGCTGCACCTTGGCTATCGCCTGGGAGAGCGTCATCTTCTCCTCATCCATCTAGCACACCCCCTTGCACCTGATGGTGCCGGTGATTCCGCGCTCGCGCAGCGCCGCGGCGAGCTGCTCCATCTGCGAGCGCGTGGCGGACGGGATCTCGACCGTCCACGCGCAGGACGGCTCGGGGCGCGCCGCGACGGCGGGTTCCGCCCGGCGCCTCGGCGCGGGACGCGGCGCGGGCTTGGACTCGACCGCCTCGCGCATGGCGGCGATGCGGGCGTCCTCCTCGTCGGCGGCGCGGGCCGCGTTGAGCGCCGAGCCGAGGTCAAGCGTGCGGAACAGCTCGCGCTCGGCGACCTCGTAGTGGGCCATGGAGTCGCGCTGCGCCTTGAGCGTGTCCCAGTCGCGCGCGACGGCGGAGACCTTCTCCTCGAGGGCCTTCTTCGCCTTGACCTCGCCGAAGGACTTGTTGAGCCACTTGTCGTCGTGCAGGCGCTCGTAGGGCACGACCGGCGCGAGGAGCTCGGCGAACTCCCTGTAGTGGGCCTCGAGCGCGGCCCTCGCGCCCGCCCTGCGCCTCTCCTCCGCCTCGTCGAGCTGCGCCTTGATGCCGTCCGACGCGCCGTCGATGATGGACGTGATCTCCTTGCAGCGCTTCTCGAAGGCGGCGAGCGGCTTGTTGTACTCGCGCTTCACGGCCTTTCGGCGCTCCTCTATCTCGGACTTGAGCCCGTTGAGGTAGGAGCGGTCGTTCTTGGCCTCCTTGATCTTGTCGGCCTTGGTGAGGTCGTAGGTCGCGCCCTCATAGAGCTCGACGGTCTTGCGCACGCGCTTCTCGAGGGCGTCGAAGTTCGCCTCGATGGACGAGGGCGCGTAGGTCACGATGAGCGACGACGCCTCCTGCTCCTCGACGACCTCCGCCACGACCTCCTCGGCCTTACTCTCCCCTGCCATTACCTGACCTCCTCGTTGAGCATCTTGTTGTACTTCCTCTCGGTTATCGCCTCGTCGATGACCGCCGCGTGCCCGACGATCCACTTGGAGAGCCTCTCGCGCGCGTCCAAGAACCTGTCGAACGCCTCGTCGGACTTGGTTATGCCATAGATGGTGAACATCGCCTGCTCCTCCGTGGCGAGCTCGGCCAGCTCGGCGAGCATCCCCTTGTAGTCCGCCATCACTCGGTCACCTCCCCGTCGTGGCTCACGAACAGGATCTGGGGCTGCTTGCTCTGGATGGACAGCCAGACCTCCTCGCCGCTCTTGCGGATGGCCTCGAACGCCGCGCTGTCCTCCGTGTCGACCTCGAACTGCAGGACGGCGACGCCGCCCTTAACGGTGGCCTGCTTGAACTTGGCCTCGATCTCCACCGGGATGTTTGTGCTCTCCATTGCTATTCCTCCCTGCCTGCGCCCGCGAGCATCGCCGCGAACGTCTCCAATGTCATGGTCACGAACTGCTCGCCGGGGATGGCGGTCCCGCGGCGCTTCCAGACGACCACGCCGTATTCGGCCCCGCGGTTCCTGCGCTCGGTCTCCGCCTCGCGCAGCCACTTGGGCAGCTCGTGCCTTCCCTGGTAGTCCTTGCACTCGATCGCGATGCCCCGCCCGGCCATCGACACGCCGCGGATGTCTCCCGTGTCGTGCGAGCCGGTCTTGACCTGCCTGTCGATGTCGCTCCCCAGCCTCCCGGCGAGGTAGTCGGCGACCAGTCGCTCGAACTTCGTGCCCGCGTCCTTGGCGGTCCTCCTGCTCCTACTCATCGACAAAACCGTCCGATTTCGAGCGGTGCTTGTTGAATGCGTGCCTCAGGTGCGGGTAGCGCGCCTCCATGATGCGGGCGAGGCTCGGCGCGAGGCCGTTCTTCACGCCGACGTGCAGCTCGTTGCGCACCATGTGGATGAGGTAGTTGATCGAGACGTAGCCCTTGCGGTTGAGGCGGGTGGCCTGCTCGACCATGAAGTCCCACGCCCGCGGGTGCTCGCCTATCCACGCGCGCGCGTCCGCCATGTCCTGCTCGCCGTCCGCGCCGAGGCCGAATATCTCGAGCTGGTTGCTCATCGGCTTCTGGCGGTACCTCTCGTCGTTACGCATTGACCGCTCCCGCCGCGCATGCCGCCTTTGCCGCCTGGACCGCGCCGTCCATCGTCGGGAGGACGAAGACGGTCAGGATCGTCGCGAACAGGACCGCGGCGGCGATGAAGCCGACCATGGCCCCCGCCCTGAACGCATCGGAGTCGAGCTGCTCGCGGACGGTCGGTCGATATGGCTTGGGTGCTATGATGGTCTGAGCCTCATGTCTGGGGCTGTTTCGGCGAGTGCTCACAAGTTGGTAGCTGGGGGCGCTCGCTTCTTTGTATGTGTACATCTTGTGTTCCCTTCTGATGTTTCCGCAGGCCAGGGCTAGGGTGCTTTTTAGGGTCTTTATTTTTGGGACTTTTTCGCGCGGCTCTTGGCGCTGTAGCACCTCTGCCGCTCGCGGTCGTTCCGCTTGGACCTCGCAGCCTCCTCGCGCATCGCGCTGGCCTGCTCCCTGAGGTCTGCCACGTGGCCCTCCTTCGTGCACTCCGCGCACCAACCGTTCGCCTTATTCAGCGGCTTGAACGTCATGCGCCCGCACTTCGGGCACATCCAGCGCTGCCGGAGCGAAATGCCGCACTTCCTCGCCTGGAGCTTCACGGCCTCGGTAGTCCTTCCCAGCGCCTTGGCTATCTCCTTGGCTCCGTCGCCGGCGTGCTCCCTCAGGTACCGGATCTCACGTGTCGACCATTGCCTCACTGTCTCTTGCTCCCCTCCTTCCTCTCCCATTCCCGGTACGCCGCCCGGAGCGTCGAGCACATGGTGTCGAGCGCTATCTCGCGCGGGGTCTTGGGCTTACTTTCGCTAGGGCGCGAGTCGGCAGACTTCATCGCTGCTCACCTCGATAGCCTTTGCGAGCTTTCGTGCCTCTGTGATGGTGATGTCAGACTCGCCGCATACCTTCTTGTTGAAGGTGACGAGCGATACCCCGACAGCGTCGGCAAGACTCTGCTTAGTAATGTTCAGCTCCGCAACTCAGGCCGCTACCAGTCCTTGAAGGCTGTTCATCCGTACCTCCTTCCTAATCTGCATTAGGTACATTGGATACAGTAACCTAATGCACATTAGGAATCAATAGAATGTTGAAGTTTTCCTAATTTCTGTTAGGATTTATTCGTACAGTCTTTAGATGGAGAGGAGCTACAAATGCAGCTCTCACGCGCATTGATTGACTATCTTGGCGAGCGCGGCATGAAGCAGGCCGACGTTTGCAGGGCTTCGGGGCTATCCGACGCCCACGTCTCCCAGATTTTCAGTGGGAAGATAAAAGATCCCAAGGCAAGCATTGTTTACAAGATCGCGCACGCGATGGGTATCACGGTCGACGAGCTACTCGAGCGCGCGGAATCATACGAGGACGGTGAATAGCTTTATGGGACTTTTTAAAAAGTCAATGAGCAAAACGGCGGCAAAGGCTCAGCAGGGAGCTGGACAGCCGCCAATGGACGTGCCGTTCGCCCTCTGGGCGCTAGCGAGTGACTGCCTATACACCCACAGCTATACGGCATTTGAAGACGCTTTGTCCACTCACCAGCCATTCGTACCGTTTTCGGTCAAACTTAAGCGGCAAACGAAGAGGAACATGCCACCGCATTGGGAAGTTGAGGATGGAGCCGCTGTAATACTAGACGAGGACGGTACCTTGCTTGGCACTATAAGCGCGAAGAAAATGGAGGAGCACGACTTCATGTTCAATCGGACATACCGGGCTTTCTCTATGCCACCGTGCCGCGATTACGCGCGCGGCTTCACCATTAGCGACAGTTACAGCATTTGCGTCGCACCTTATGGCGCATATATATAAAAAGAGCCCCGTCGGCAGCGCTGGTACCGCTTTAGCCGACGGGGCATCCAACCGCCCAAGCATCTTTGCAAACTCACAACTTGAGGGGGCTTCTACATTATGCCAAAGAAGGCAGTGATATACGCGAGATTCTCGTGCAACAGGCAGCGCGAGGCCTCAATCGAGGACCAGCTGCGCGTCTGCCGCGAGTGGTGCGCGCGCGAGGGCTACGAGGTCGCGGCGGAGTACTGCGACCGCGCCGTGTCGGGACGCACCGACGACCGCCCCGAGTTCCAGCGGATGATAGCCAACGCCGGCGAGAGCGAGATCGTCCTCGTCTACATGATGGACCGCTTCAGCCGCGGCGAGTACGACGCGCCGATATACAAGCGCGAGCTCGCCACGCACGGCGTCAAGCTGGTCTCGGCACTTGAGGCGATACCGGACAGCCCGGAGGGCATCATCTACGAGAAGCTGCTCGAGGGGCTCGCCGCCTGCGAGTCGAGAAAGACCGCCATCAGGACCAAGCGCGGAATGGAGGGCAATGCCCTCAAGTGCAAGACCAACGGCGTGCGCATCTTCGGCTACCGCAGGAACGGGGACGACGAGTACGAGGTCGACGAGGCGCAGGCGGCGTGGGTGCGCGAGGCCTTCGCGCTGAGGCTTGAGCGCATGTCCATGAACGCGATAGCGCGCGAGTTCGCGCGGCGCGGCCTCAGGACAAGCAAGGGCAACCCGTGCGGGCAGGCGATGGTGCAGCAGATGCTGCGCGACCGAAGGTACACGGGCAGGTACGAGTGGGGAGGCATCGTCCGCGAGGGCGGTATGCCGCAGATCGTAGACGAGGTGACGTTCATGGAGGTCCAGGGAATCAAGTGCCGCAAGCAGCGCTCGAGCGAGAACTGGGGCGACTTCGCCCTCGCGGGGGCGGCGCTGTGCGCGGAATGCGGCAGGAACCTGCAGGGCGTGAGCGGCAGGGGCCGCAACAACGTGAAGTACGAGTACTACAGCTGCCCGGGGTCGTGCGTCCGCAACATCAGGCGCGAGGAGCTCGAGGGCTCCATAGCCTCGGCGCTGAGGGAGCTGCTGGGCGACCGCGGCGAGGCGCTGCAGATAGCCAACATGGTAGCGGAGCGCGCGGACACTGCCGAGGTGAGGGCGCGCCGCAGGCAGGCGGAGGACTCGCTCAGGGCCGCGGAGAGGGGCCTGAGGAACATCCTCAACGCCATCGAGCAGGGCGTGATAGCGCCGGGCGTGAACGAGCGCATAGCCGAGCTCGAGGAGCAGCAGGCGCGCGCGAGGTACGACCTCGAGGCCATCACGGACGAGCGGATAGACCCGGAGCGCTTCGCCGACTTCCTGCAGTGCGGGACGGCGCTCGACGACGCGACGCTGCTGAAGGCGTTCGTGTGGCAGGCTGTCGTCTCGGAGGATGAGATACTGGTCACGCTGAACTACGACAAAAAGGGCGAACCCGCCAGATTGGACATCCAGCGGGTTCGAGCAAAATTGGAATGGTGCCCCATGTTGGATTCGAACCAACGGCCTTCTGCTCCGGAGGCAGACGCTCT
>CATVQO010000002.1 GCA_958346165.1 uncultured Collinsella sp.
CCGCGTTCCACAATGCCATTGCCGAGAGCTCCGGAAACCTCGTCGTTCCCCGCCTAATGGGCGTGCTCAAGGCGTCTGTCCCCCTGTTTATTGACGTGACCGGCAAAAAGCTGCTTGAGGAGACCATCCGCACCCACCGTGGCGTGGCCGACGCCATCGCCGCGCGCAATCCCACCGCAGCGCACGATGCGATGTATTTGCATCTGGTGTACAACCGCAACATGATCGCAGAGGGCACGCAGGAACAGAGCGAATAAACGTCCGCGCGGCAAGGACGAGATCACCGTTTACCTTTTAAAAGTGAACGTTCACCTGATTTTAGGAGAATCTGATTTTTAAATCCTCCTCTTCTCCTATACTGACCTTGTATGAAAAGCAAGACTTATATAGATGAACGTTTCTTTTGAAAGGATCGCTATGTCTGATCTTATGGACAGCTTCCGTCTGGACGGCAAGGTCGCACTGGTAACCGGCGCCACCTATGGCATTGGCATGGCCATTGCCGAGGCGCTCGGAGAGGCCGGCGCCAAGATCGCCTTTAACGCACGTCACGCCGACAAGGTAGCCGAGGCCGAGAAGCACTACCGCGAGCTGGGCTTTGAGGCTCATGGTTACGTGGCAGACGTCACCGACGAGGCCGTCGTCGCCGAGCTCATCGCCAAGATCGAGACCGACTTTGGCACCACGCCCGACATCCTGGTCAACAACGCTGGCGTCATCCAGCGCACCCCGATGCTCGACATGAGCGCCGAGGACTTCCGCCGCGTCGTCGATATTGACCTCAACGCACCGTTTATCGTGTCCAAGGCCTGCCTGCCCGGCATGATCGCCAAGGGCCACGGCAAGATCATCAACATCTGCTCGATGATGAGCGAGCTGGGCCGCGAGACCATCGCCGGCTATGCCGCGGCCAAGGGCGGACTCAAGATGCTCACCAAGAACATCTGCTCGGAGTTTGGCGAGGCCAATATCCAGTGCAACGGCATTGGACCCGGCTACATCGCCACGCCGCAGACCGCACCGCTGCGCGAGACGCAGCCCGACGGCAGCCGCCACCCGTTTGACCAGTTCATCATTGCCAAGACGCCGGCCGCCCGTTGGGGCACGCCCGAGGATCTGAAGGGCCCCGCCGTGTTCTTGGCTTCCGACGCGTCGAACTTCGTCAACGGCCACATCCTCTACGTCGACGGTGGAATCCTCGCATACATTGGAAAGCAGCCGCAGTAAGACGTCTGGGCGAGGCGGCGGACGATAAGGTCTGCTGCTCGAACAGTCCTGACTCGCACGAAGAGCACATTAAGTGCTCTTCGGCTCGTGCGGAACTCGCGACAGACCTTATCGTCCACCGCCCGCAGAGCGGCTTCTCTGTTGGAGATGCCATGCAACATAACGAACCATTAATTTAGAAAATAGTGGAAGGTTACCTATCATGAAAATCGCTCTGATCAACGAAAACTCTCAGAACTCCAAGAACCCTATGATCGAGGCTGCCCTTAAGAAGGTTGTCGAGCCCATGGGCCACACCGTCTTTAACTATGGCATGTATGCCGACGCCGACTCCAAGCCCCTCACCTATGTGCAGAACGGCATCCTGGCCGCCGTGCTGCTCAACTCCGGCGCTGCCGACTACGTCGTGACCGGCTGTGGCACCGGCGAGGGCGCCATGCTCGCCTGCAACTCCTTCCCCGGCGTGCTGTGCGGCCATGTTGCCGACCCGCTCGATGCCTACACCTTTGCCCAGGTCAACGACGGTAACGCTGTCGCCATGCCCTTCGCCCTCAAGAACGGCTGGGGCCAGGAGCTCAACCTCGAGTACACCTTTGAGAAGCTCTTTGGCTTTGGTTCGGGCAACGGCTATCCTGCCGAGCGTGTTGAGCCCGAGCAGCGCAACAAGAAGATCCTCGACGGCGTCCGCGCTGTGACTATGCGTCCGCTCGTCGACGTTCTGGGCGAGATCGATCAGGACCTGGTGAAGGGCGCACTTGCCGGCGAACACTTCCAGGAGTACTTCTTTGCCAACGCAACCGACGAGGCCATCATCGCCAAGGTCAAGGAGATCCTGGGCCTCTAATCGCACGACTCATTGCAGCTAACGCAAGCGGCGGTCGTCCCACGTACGGGACGACCGCCGCTTTTTGCTATCTACCGACTGACGCCGCGGGGACAGGCCCCATGCACCAAGGGATTAACTAGAGCTCGCAGGCAATCTTGTAGCCGTCGCCGATGGCGTCGCGGATGTTGCCGCACTTGTTGGCATCACCCAACACGTGGGTGGTAACGCCGGCTGCAGCAAGGTCGTCGGCCAACTTGGTATTGGGACGATAGCCCATGGCAAGTACCAGCGTATCGGCATCGGCGATGGTGTGGATCTCGCCGTCCTTTTCGTAGCTGATGGCATCCTCGGTAATCTCGGTCACCTTGGCCTCGGTCAGCACGTGAACGCCCTTGGAGAGCATGCGCGTGATGAGCACCGCGCGACCGGCGCCGCCCTCGTTGGCGGCGAGCGTCTTGGTCATCTCGATGACGGTGACGTCGCGATTGGCCGGCGACAGATCGTTGACCAACGGGGCCAGGTAGTCGGCCGTCTCGCAACCGACGGTGCCGCCGCCCACGATGACAATCTTCTTGCCCGGGAAAGCCTTGCCGCCCAACAGGTCGTCAGCCGTCATGACCTGCTTAAATCCCTGCATGAAGGCCGGGGCGATGGGCTCGGCGCCATAGGCCAGGACGACCTCGTAGCCGGCGTAGTCACGCTGAATGTCCTCGGCAGTAAGCTCGGTGCCAAATACGCACTTCACGCCGACCTCGGCCAGGCGACGGTACTGATACTTGATCACGCGGGTGAGTTCCTGCTTTGCCGGAGGAACGGCCGCGATGCGCATCTCGCCGCCCGGTTCGTCCTGCTTATCCACGAGCACCACGTTGTGGCCGCGCTTAGCGGCAATGTAGGCCGCCTCCATGCCCGCAGGACCAGCACCCACAACGAGCACGTTCTTGGCCTCGGCGGCAGGCTCGTAGCCAGCCTCGTCGCGCTCCACGTCCGGATTAACGGTGCAGGAGATGCGTTTGCCAAACATAATGCCGTTCAGGCAGCGCAGGCAGCCAATGCAGGGGCGGATGTCGTCGGCGTTGCCGGCAGCGGCCTTGTTGCAGAACTCGGCATCACACAGATTGGCGCGGCCCATCATGCAGATGTCGGCGGCACCGTCCTCGATCAGCTCCTCGGCGATCCAAGCCTCGTTAATGCGTCCGACGGTGGCAACGGGAATGTTGACGTGCTTTTTGATCTCGCGCGAGCAGGCAGCGTGCGAGGCCTGCTGGGTACCGGCGGCGGGAATCGCGGAACCGCGCTTGATGGTGGTGCCGCCCGACACATGAATCATGTCGACGCCGGCCTTCTCCAGGCGACGCGAGACGTAGATCATGTCGTTGAGGGTCAGGCCGCCATCGGTGTACTCATCGCCCGAGATGCGGACGTCGATGATAAAGTCCTTGCCGCAGCGCTCGCGAATCTCGGCGATGACTTCGAGCAGGAAACGCATGCGGGCGTCGAGCGAGCCGCCGTACTCATCGGTACGCTTGTTATAGAGCGGGGTCAAGAAACCGCCGAGCATGCCGTGGGCGTGCGCCGCATGGACCTCGACGCCATCGACACCGGCCTTCTGCATACGCACGGCAGCGTCGCCAAACTGATGCGTGAGCTCGTGAATCTCGTCGACCGTGATAGGACGCGGTGCCTCACGGGCATAGGACGGTCCCACGAAGGACGGAGCGATCAGGCGCGGCGTGCCCGGAATGTTAAAGGCCATGTAGGCGGGGTGAAAGAGCTGCGGCATGATCTTGCAGCCATACTCGTGGACGGCCGCGGCGAGCTTTTCCCAGCCAGGGATAAACGTGTCGTCGTAGCAGCACATGTCACCCGGCAGATAGGTATAGGTAGGCTCGACCGTCACGACCTCGGTGATGATCAGGCCGACGCCGCCCTTGGCACGGGCACGGTAATGATCGACCAAGTCGTCGGTCACATAGCCATGATCGGCCAGGTTCGTGGACACCGGCGGCATAAAGACGCGGTTCTTGACCTCGGTCGTACCGACCTTGATCGGGCTAAAGAGCATCGGATAGGCGGAAGACTCCATACAGGGTTCCTTTCGTTTAAGCCGCTCGGCGGCAGTTGCTAACACACCTATCGTATCAGCAACCGCCGCATTCGCACTCGCTCGCACTCTCCACCTTCAATCCCGACCCTCACAAAAAGTTGCGGTGGAATACGGAGTAGGTAAGGCCTTTGACAGCCAAAACAGTCCGTATTCCACTGCAACCTGATGGGCGGGGTGGAATTAAGGGCTCAGATAGTCAGTCATGCCCTCATCCGCCACTCCCTCACCTACAGCGCGCCGTCCAGCATAAGGTTCACCTTGAGCACGTTGACCGTAGGCTCGCCGAAGACGCCCAGGAATCGGCCCTTGGTGCACTGGGCGATGATCTCGCGAACCTCGCCTTCGCTCTTGCCCGTGGCCTTCGCCAGGCGCGGTACCTGGTACTCGGCGGCATCGGGGGAGATCTCGGGGTCGAGCCCTGAGCCAGAACACGTCACCAGGTCGACGGGCACGGCGTCCATGCCGGCGTCGGGGTTGGAGGCGCGGATCTTCTTCACGCGCGCGTCCACAAGCTGCCGATACTCCTCACTCGCCGGGGATAGGTTGGACGGGGTACCATACGCCATGAGCTCGCCGTCTTCGCCTTTGACAATTGACACGTTCTGGATACGACCCCACATGTGGGCTTCGTCATCGAAGTTCTGGCCGATGAGCTCGGAACCCACAACCTTGCCGTCGACCGTAATGAGTGAACCGTTCGCCTGATACGGGAACGCAACCTGGGCGATGCCGGTCACGACGAGCGTATAGCCCAGGCCGCAGACAACGGTAAACAGCGCGAACACGCCCAGTGCGCGCGATGCAACACCTTTGAACATACAAACCTCCACTTACATAATGCCGCAGAACGCGAGCAGCATGTCGATGAGCTTGATAAATGCGAACGGGGCAACGATGCCGCCCAGACCCCATACGAGCAGGTTGTGGGTCAGCAGCTGTCCGGACGGTACCTCGCGGTACTTAACGCCCTTCAGCGCGGCCGGGATCAGCGCGACGATAACGAGCGCGTTATAGATGATGGCCGAAAGAACCGCGGACAGCGGGCTTGCCAGACCGAGGATGTTGAGCGCGCCAAGGCCCGGGTAGATCGGCGAGAACAGGGCCGGGATGATAGCGAAGTACTTCGCCATGTCGTTGGCGACCGAGAAGGTCGTAAGCGAACCGCGGGTCATGAGCAGCTGCTTGCCGATACGCACGACCTCGATGAGCTTGGTGGGGCTGGAGTCGAGGTCGACCATGTTGCCGGCCTCCTTGGCAGCCTGGGTGCCCGTGTTCATGGCCACGGCGACATCCGCCTGCGCCAGCGCCGGCGCGTCGTTGGTGCCGTCGCCGGTCATGGCGACCAGGTGGCCCTCACGCTGGAACTCGCGGATCTTCTCGAGCTTGCCCTCAGGGGTGGCCTCGGCCAGGAAGTCGTCAACGCCGGCCTCGGCGGCGATTGCCGCGGCGGTGAGCGGGTTGTCGCCCGTCACCATGATGGTCTTGATGCCCATCTTGCGCAGGTCGGCGAACTTCTCCTTAACGCCGGACTTGATGATGTCCTTGAGGTACACAACGCCCAGCACGCGGCAATTCTTGGTCACGACCAGCGGGGTGCCGCCGGCCTTGGCGATGCGCTCGACGGCCTCGTCGCACTCCTGGGAGAACACGCCGCCGGCTGCCTCCACATAGGTGCGCACGGAATCGGCAGCGCCCTTGCGGATTTCATTGCCCTCGTAGTTCACACCGGACATGCGGGTCGCCGCGGTGAAGGGGATGAACTCCATACCCTTATCCTCGAGTGTGCGGCCGCGCAGACCGAACTGCTCCTTGGCGAGCACGACGATGGAACGGCCTTCGGGGGTCTCGTCGGCCAGCGAGGAAAGCTGGGCGGCATCGGCCAGCTCCGCGGGATCGATGCCGTCGACCGGGATGAACTCGGCGGCTTGGCGGTTACCCAGGGTGATGGTGCCGGTCTTGTCGAGCATGAGGATGTCGACGTCGCCGGCGGCCTCGATGGCGCGGCCGGACATGGCCAGCACGTTGGCCTCGTTCAGACGGCTCATGCCGGCGATGCCGATGGCGGAAAGAAGGGCGCCGATGGTAGTAGGAGCCAGGCACACGAGCAGCGCCACAAGCGTGGTCACGGCCGTGGGGTTGTCCATGTCGTTAAGACCGACCGAGAAGCAGGAGTAACAATACAGGGCCAGCGTGACCAGGATAAAGACGATGGAGAGGGCCACCAGGAAGATCTCCAGAGCGATCTCGTTAGGGGTCTTCTTGCGCGCGGCACCCTCGACCATCGCGATCATCTTGTCCAGGAAGCTCTGGCCGGGCTCACTGGAGATCTTGACGATGATCCAGTCGGACAGCACCGTGGTACCGCCGGTAACGGCAGAGCGGTCGCCGCCGGCCTCGCGGACCACGGGGGCGGACTCGCCGGTGATGGCGGACTCGTCAACGGAAGCAGCGCCCTCGATGACGTCGCCGTCGCCGGGAATCTGCTCGCCGGCGCGTACGATCACCAGGTCGCCGCGCGTGAGCTCGGTGCCGGGAACGACGGTGAAGTGCTCCTTGTCCTCAACGGACTCGATGCGATGGGCCTCGACATCCTTTTTGGCCGCACGCAGGGAATCGGCCTGGGCCTTACCGCGGCCCTCGGCAAGCGCCTCGGCGAAGTTCGAGAACAGGTCGGTAAGCCACAGGATGACCGCGATGGCGACCACATAGTAGGTGGGCACACCCGCGTCCTGCACACCGAAAATGGAAGCGACGGCCAGGACGGAGGTCATGACGGCGGAAAGCCACACCAGGAACATGACCGGGTTTTGAATCTGGACGCGAGGATCCAGCTTGGCAAACGAGTCGCGGACCGCGCGGCCCATCATGTCTTTTTGCATAGTCATAAATCTGCGCCCTCCTTTACGCAATCATCTGGAAGAACTCGGCAACGGGGCCAAGCGCCAGGGCCGGGAAGAAGCTCAGGGCACCGATCAGCAGAACGATGAACACGAGCAGGAATGCGAACATGCCGTTGGTGGTAGACAGGGTACCGGCGCTCTCGGCGACCTTGCCCTTCTTGGCCAGCGAGCCGGCGATAGCCAGCGTACCGATGATAGGCATGAAGCGGGCGAACAGCATCTCGAGGCCGAGCATGACGTTGATCCAGGGAATGTTGCAGTTCATGCCTGCAAACGCCGAGCCGTTGTTGCCGCCACATGAGGTGAAGGCATACAGCGCCTCGGAGAAGCCGTGCGCGCCACCATTGTTGAGCTGGTCGGCAAGACCGGGCACCATGCAGGCGATGGCCGAGCACACCAGAATGGCAAACGGAGTTGCCAAGCACAGGACAACTGCCCAGCGCATCTCGCCCGGCTCGATCTTCTTGCCCAGGAACTCAGGCGTGCGTCCGACCATGAGGCCGGCGATGAACACTGTGAGGATGGCGAAGCCGATCATGCCGTACAGGCCGCAGCCCACGCCGCCGAAGACGACCTCGCCCAGAGCAATCTGGAGCATCTGGACAAAACCGCCCAGCGGGGTGTAGGAGTCGTGCATGGAGTTAACCGAGCCGTTGGAAGCAGCCGTCGTGAAAGCGGACCAGGTAGAAGAGGAGGCGATACCGAAACGGCTCTCCTTGCCCTCCATATTGCCGCCGGCCTGGCCGTCGGTCATCTCGATATTGACCGCTCCGCCATCGGCCAGCTGCGGGGTGCCCGCATGCTCGTTGACGGCGATGATGCCGGTGAAGATCACCAGCAGGATGAACATGGCGGCAAAGATGGCCTTGCCCTGCTTGGTGTTCTTGACGCCGATACCGAAAGCGAAGCAACAGGCGGCCGGGATCAGCAGCAGGCTGGTCATCTCGATGATGTTGGTGAAGGCACTGGGGTTCTCATACGGATGGGCGGAGTTCACGCCGAAGAAGCCGCCGCCGTTGGTGCCGGACTGCTTGATGGCGACCTGAGGAGCCGCGGGACCCTGGGGCAGGAACTGCTCGGTGACCACGCGCGCGCCCTCGACAACCTTGCCGTCGACCTTGACCGTGTCGCCCTCAATCTGGGCGCCGTCGATGACGCTCCAGCCGCCGTCTGCATTAGGCTGAACAGCGACGGGTTCTACGAGCTCAGCCTTCTGAGCCGGCTGGAAGTTGGAGATGACGCCACCGGCAGCCAGGCAGATGCCGAACACGAGGTTCAGCGGGATGAGCACATACAGGACGGTGCGGGTGAGGTCGACCCAGAAGGAACCCAGACCCTGCTCCTTGACCTGACGGAAGCCGCGGATCAGCGCGAACATGACCGCGATACCGGTGCCAGCGGAAACGAAGTTCTGCACAGTGAGACCCATGAACTGCACAAGGTAGGACAGGGTGGTCTCACCGGAGTAGGACTGCCAGTTGGTGTTGGTTATGAAGGAAGCAGCCGTATTGAACGACAGGTCCCATGACACACCCGGCAGGTGCTGGGGATTGCCTGGCAAGAAGGACTGAAGCGCCTGGAGTGCCACAAGAGTCACGAGGCCGATCCCCGAAAAGACCAGCACGCTCGCCAGATAGCGCCTACACCCCATCTGTTCTGCCGCGTCGATGCGAAGCAGACGATAGACGCCACGCTCCACAGGAGCAATCACAGGCGACAGGAACGTATGCTCACCATCCATGATATGGGCCATGAACCGACCGAGCGGAACGGCCAGGACGACGAGTACGGCAAAGTACAAGATGTACTGAATCGCAGCGTCCATAGTTTACGAATCACTCCTCATCAGAATGTAGATGTAATAGATAAGAAGTCCAATGCAGACGACTCCGATGATGGGAATGAGGATGTCCATTTACCGCCCCTTTCACACGCGGTCCGATGTCTCGGACGCCTGCCCTCGCAAGCGTCTGGGGACAGTAAACGCTTCTAGGGATTAAAGAGGCGTGAGGGCCGGGGCTCACGTCCTTAAGATGCCGTAAAGATGCAGGTAGAAAGCACTATTGCAGCTGCAGTGCGCCTATACTCGACCTCGCGAGCATACAGTGGTGTCTTCACCGCGTATGCACGCATGGACAACGCTTCAGAAAGGCTACGCTATGCAGCGCGACGCATCGGACACTCGCGTCAATCCAGACCTCATCCTCAAGGCAATTGAGAAAGACGGGGTCGCCGATGACACTCGAACCAGCCGGGGACACCTCAAAATTTTCTTTGGCTACGCTGCTGGCACAGGCAAAACCTATGCGATGCTTCAAGCCGCCCACGCCGCCAAGCGGCGAGGTGTCGACGTCGTCGCGGGATACATCGAGCCGCACGAACGTCCGGCAACTGCCCATCTTGCACAAGGGCTTGAGAACGTGCCCTGTAAACTCATCGAGCACAACGGCATTGCGCTCAGCGAGTTCGATCTAGATGCGGCTATCGAACGCGCCCCTCAGCTCATCCTTGTCGACGAGCTCGCCCATACGAATGCGCCGGGGTCTCGCCACGACAAACGCTATCAAGACGTCGAGGAACTTCTACATGCGGGCATCGACGTCTATACGACCGTGAACGTTCAGCATATCGAGAGCCTAAACGACATGGTTGCATCCATCACCGGCGTTGTCGTGAGCGAACGAATCCCCGACCGTATCTTCGATGATGCCGACCAGGTCGAGCTCGTCGACATAGAGCCCGAAGACCTACTTGAGCGCCTTCGCGCCGGCCTCGTCTACCGTCCCGCACAAGCCGACCGAGCGCAACAGCATTTTTTTACCGTCGAGAACCTCACCGCACTCCGAGAAATCGCGCTGCGCCGCTGCGCCGATCGCACCGGTCACCTCACAGACGCCGCACGCGTGCTGGGAAACCGTGACTACTACACCAGGGAGCGTATCTTAGTCTGTGTCTCCCCGGCGCCGACCAATCCCCGCATCGTCCGTGCCGCCGCACGCATGGCGAAAGCGTTTCGCAGCGAGCTCGTCGCCCTGTTCGTAGAGAGCCCGCGCACGCAAGCCATGAGCGATGATGAGCGCGCCAAGCTTGCAGCCAATATCGCCCTAGCCGAGCAGCTCGGAGCACATATGGAAACCGTCTATGGCGACGACATCGCGTTTCAGATCTCCGAGTTCGCGCGCCTGTCGGGTATTTCGAAGATCGTCATGGGGCGCACGGGCGAGCGCAGCAGCGTCCGTCAGGCCCTCTTCGGCCGCAAATCTCTCGTAGAACAGCTCATAACATTCGCTCCGAACCTCGACATTTACATCATTCCAGAACAGTCGACTCCGCCCTCCCGACCCAAAGGACGCCGCCATGCGCTCGCCCTGCAGCCGCCCAGCAGCCGAAACGTGCTTCGCACGCTGGCTCTCTCTCTTGCCGCCACGGCGATCGGCACGGCTTTCCGCCATCTGGGATTTGCCGATTCCAGCATCATATCCCTCTATATCTTCACGGCCCTGCTGACCGCCGTCACCACGACGGGGCGTATCTGCACGATCGTATCGAGCGTGCTCTCTGTAGTGCTTTACAACTTCTGCTTCGTCACGCCTCTGTTTTCGCTCGCCAGCTACGACCGAAGCTATCTGGTCACGTTCGGCATCATGTTCGCCACCGCTATGGTCGCCGGCGAGTTAACTGCGCGCATCGCCGACAACGCCCGTACATCCGCCGAGAACGCATTCAAAACGCGCGTACTCCTCGAAACGAACCAGCTCTTGCAGCAAGCCCATAGCGCGGAGGAGTGCGCCCGCGTCGCCATGAACCAACTCGTCAAACTGCTAAAACTCGACGTGGTCTTCTACCCCGCCGAACACGGCACGCTCGGCAAGGCGCTCTATGAGTCCGCTGGCACCGAAAACCGATCCGCGTCGCTGCTCACCGACTACGAGCGCGCCGTTGCAACCTGGACCTACACCAACAACAAGCGCGCGGGCGCAAGCACGCGGACCCTGCCTGAGGCGCGCTGTCTCTACCTCGCGGTTCGCACCGGCGACAAGGTATTCGGTGTCATCGGCATCGCCCTGGAGGGGCGCGAGATCGAAGCCTTCGAGCATTCGATCGTCCTATCTATCGTAGGTGAATGCGCCTTGGCGCTCGAAAGCGACCGGGCGGCGCAAGAGCGCGAAGAGGCTGCGGTCTTGGCGAAAAACGAGCAGCTGCGCGCCAACCTTTTGCGCTCCATCGGCCACGATTTGAGGACACCCCTCACGGCTATATCCGGATCTGCGGCAATCCTTCGGAAGAGCGACGAGAAGCTCAGCCTCGAACAACGCTGCGATCTTGCCGATGCCATCTACGACGACTCCCTCTGGCTTATCGATACCGTGGAAAACCTCCTCGCCATCACACGCGTCGAGGACGGCACCATTCGCCTCAACTTAACATCCGAGCTCATCGACGAGGTCATCGAGGCCGCCCTCAGCCATGTCGCCCAAGCATCGCATGGACGTGCCGTCACCATCGAGCACACTGACGACATCCTACTGGTACGCATCGACGTCCATCTCATCATGCAGGTGCTTACGAATCTCATCATGAACGCCTTCAAATACACGCCCGAGGACTCGACTGTCACCATCAGCGCACGTCGCGAGGGTGCGTTCGTCGTGGTGGACGTCGCAGACGATGGGCCGGGTGTGGCAGACTGCGACAAACCTCATATCTTTGAGCGCTTCTTCACCTCAAGCAATACGCGGCCCGTGGATTCGCGTCGAAGCATCGGCCTTGGGCTGTCGCTCTGCCGCTCCATCGTGGAGGCGCATGGCGGCGTCATCGAAGTTCGCGACAACCACCCCCATGGGGCCGTCTTCCGTTTTACCCTGCCCGCCGAGGAGATCGAGATTCATGAATAATGCCGCTAAGCCACGCATCCTCCTGGTAGAAGATGACTTGACCGTTCAAAACCTCGTTTCGACCGCGCTTGACCTCCACGGCTATGTCGTGAGCAAGGTTTGCAACGGCCAGGCCGCCATCATGGATGCGGTGTCGCACGGCCCCAGCCTCATCATGCTCGACCTCGGCCTTCCCGACATTGACGGTATCGAGGTCATCACGAAGATCCGAAGCTGGTCGGCAGTCCCCATTATCGTCATTTCGGCGCGCACCGAAGATTCCGACAAGATTGCAGCACTTGACGCAGGGGCAGACGACTACCTCACCAAGCCCTTTTCTGTGGATGAGTTGCTCGCGCGCGTCCGTGCGAATTTGAGGCGCTCCTCGATGGCGTCGAGCGAGTCGACAGAAGCGAGCACGTTTGACAACGGTCCGCTGCATATCGACTACGCCGCGGGATACGCGACAAAAGACGGACGCGAGCTCTCGCTCACCCCAACCGAGTACAAATTGCTCGTCCTTCTGGCGAAAAACGTCGACAAGGTGCTCACCCACACTTTCATCACCCACGAGATATGGGGCACGAGCTGGGACAGCGATCTGGCGAGCCTGCGCGTGTTCATGCGCACCCTGCGCAAGAAGATCGAGGCAGACCCCTCTCACCCCAAGATGATTCAGACACACATGGGTGTCGGGTACCGCATGCAGCGTCTCTAGCCTACCCCACAAAAAGTTGCGGTGAGATACGGAGCAATCGAGGCTTTTGACAGCCAAAACAGTCCGTATTTCACCGCAACTGATGGATGGAATGTGTTAGAGGCCCAGGTAGCTGGTCATGCCTTCGACGGCGAGCTTGGCGCCGGCTACGGCGTGGACCACGGTGAGCGGGCCGTTGACCACGTCGCCGGCGGCAAAGACGCCAGGCACGGTGGTCATGCCGCGCTCGTCGACCGAAAGCAGGCCGCGATGGTCGGTCTCCAGACCGCCCGTTGTAAGCACGAGCTTGTCCTTGGGCACCTGAGACGCCGCAATCACAACCGTGTCGGCGGACACGTGGTCGAGCTCTTCCTCGTAGCCCACCACGTTGTTGTCCTCGTCAAAGATAGCCGTCTCGAACACCGGACCGTTATCATCGATGGCGCAGATCGCCTTGCCGCGCACAATCTCGGCACCGTCAAGCTCGGTCAGCTCCACCTCGTCATCGATGGCCGAGATATGGCGCGATCGAGCATACACGGTGACCTTACGAGCACCCGAGCGCAGCGCCGTGCGGGCCACATCCATGGCCACGTTACCGGCACCGATGACCGCCACATTCTGTCCGATCGCCACACTCGAAGGATCAACCAGGTAATCGATACCAAACAGCACGTTGCCGCGCGACTCGCCGGGAATACCCAGTTTGCGAGCTCGCCAGGTACCGGTACCGACAAAGACCGCGTCGTAGCCGTCACGTAGCAGGTCATCGATGTGCAGTGCGCCGCCGATGGTGGTCGAGGGGCGCACGCGCACGCCAAGCGAGCACATCACGTGACGGTACTTTTGTACGAGCGCACGGGGCAGGCGGAACTCGGGGATACCGTACTCCAGCACACCGCCGATCTCGGGGCGCTGTTCAAATACCGTGACGGCACAGCCCAGCTGGGCCATCTTAATGGCCACGGTAATACCGGCGGGACCGGAACCGACCACGGCAACCTGTTTGCCGCACGACGGCGCGGGCTTCCACTCCTTACGATCCAAATACGCTGTCGAGATATAGTTCTCGATGCTCGAGAAATGCACGGGTGTGCCCTTGCGGCCCTGAATGCAAGCACCCTCGCACTGGCCCGAATGGTTGCACACCATAGAGCAGACCGCGCTCATGGGATTGTTCTGGAACAGCAGCTCGCCCGCTTCTTCTAGACGACGCTGTTTGAACAGGTCGATGACCTGCGGAATAGACGTCTGAACCGGGCAGCCCTTAAGCTGACAGAACGCCCTTTTACAACCTAGGCAACGATTCGCCTCTTCGACAATGTGGATAGCCACGCAACTCCCCTTTTTAATGCAATCCAATGGGGGCGACGATAAAGACCCTTCACCGCCGCCCCCATACAGGTAATCTCAATCTGCCGACACGGCAAAAGCCAATGCTATAACTCGCGATGAGAAGCCCCGCAGCGAGCAGACATGTGCTCGAGTGTCGCCAGGCAGTCAGCCGCCGTCGCCGGTACGCTGTTCTCGACCACGCAGGGAATCCCAGGGCAGGCGGCAGCCGCCCAAGCCACCACAGGCTCAAAGTCATATCGTCCCGTCTCGCCCACGCCATGACACACCAGGCGCGAACCCGTACCGTCGCACCATCCGGCTCCGTCCTCGTTATCAACGATCTCAAAATCCTTGGCGTGCAGCACGCGGATCTTACTGCCGCATAAGTAGAGCATGCGCGCGGTGATTTCCTGCGCTTCGTCAACGACACTGGGGTGCAGCAGCGATACCGGGTCGTAGATCACGCCGAGCGACGGGCTCGAGACGCGCTCCAGCACCTCACGGCAGCGATCCGGCGTGTTAACCGTCTCGTTCCAACCGGGCTCGATCAAAATTTGCCCGCCCACGGCCTCGGCCCGATCGCAGACGCGTGCAAGCCCGTCTGTAAACGCTTCGAGTGCCCCATCGGTCATGCGGTCGTCAGCAACGCGGTTCTGCGCATTGGGGCGACCGGTCTCGGTGCCAACCGGGCATCCGCCGAGCATCTGGGCAAAGTTCAGGCATGCCTCGTACTCGACAATGTTATCCATGAGCTGTTGGCGATCGGGCGTCGCCAAATTCTTATAGCAGCCGAGCACGGCGACCGAAACGCCCGCCTCGTCGAGCACCGCACGCAAATGGTCGGCAAGCTCGCGGGTCAGGCCGCCTCGATCGATCCCCATCGATGCGTAGAGCACCTTGCTCGGCAGCTGAATGCACGAAAAGCCCAGCTCTCCCGCCATGCGGATGCGTTCCTCGACGGTCCCCTGCGGAAGGTCGTGCAAACGTACACCCGGAGTAATAGCCCCCACGTTATTCACATCCCTTATGAGCGTTGATGCCCGGGGTGTATCCGCCAAACGGGTCCTCGATGGAGCACACGCCCGAGGGGGCGAGCGGATCGCGTTTACCGGCCAGCTTGTCGTGATGCATGGTCTCGATATAGGCAAGCACCAGCGGCGCCACACCCTTTGCATCATTTTTGACCACGGGCTCGCTCATGTAGTAATCAAACGTGCCCTCGCGGTGCGCGGTGTTGCCCAAGCCCGCGACCAGGCAGATGTTGTCAAGCGCCAGCTGACCATCATGCTCAGACAGGCAGGTCTCGCAGATGCCGTCGAAGGCGCGACGGCCGTACTGGTAGTAACGCTCGCCCAGCACGCCCAGACGCACGCCCTTCATGATGGCATTGGCAAAAATCGCGCTACCAGACTCCTCCAGGTAGTTGGGGGCGATATTGGGCAGGTTGATGACCTGATGCCACATGCCGGTCTTCTCGTCCTGATACGGCAGCATGGCGTCGATCAGGTCGTGGAACATCTTGCGAATCTCGTCCTTCTCGGCTGACATCGAAGGCGGCATGAGCTCCCAGGTATCGATGAGTGCCATGGCAAACCAGCCCTCGGCGCGCAGCCAGAAGTTAGCCGAAAGGCCGGTGACCGGGTCGCACCAGAACTGTTTGCGGCTCGCGTCGTAAGCGTGATAGTACAGACCGTTGAGGGGGTTGCGCATCAGGTCATGCACGACCTGGAACATATGGAAGCTGTCCGAGCAGGCACGACGGTTGTGGAAGCTCAGCTCATACTGCATGTAGAACGGCTGGGCCATATACATGCCATCGAGCCAGATCTGGTTGGGGTAGACGGCCTTGTGCCAAAACACGCCCTCTTTGGTACGCGGCTGGGTTTCGAGCTGACGATAGATGGTATCCATGGCGGCGCGATACTTGGGCTTGCCCACCAGGTCATAGAGCTTGTAGAGGGTTTTGCCCGCATTAACGTTATCGAGGTTGTAATCCTGCGGGTTGTAATGCTTGATGGTACCGTCGTCCTGGACAAAGAAATCGATGTAGTCATCGGCAAAGGTCAGGTAGCGCTGCTCACCCGTAATCTCGTACAGCTCGATGAGCGCCTTGATCATGCAGCCGTCGATATAGTTCCAGGTGTTCTCCTTGCCGGCGCGAATCTTTTCGATATTCCAAGCCGGCGCCTGCGGCGTAGAGGTTTCGATCAACTGCTCGATATAACGGTCCAGGATTTGATTGCAACCCATTGCTGTCCCCTCTGACATAAACGATAGGTGAACGTTACCCCTAGTGTAACGCGAACGGGGAATATAGGGTGAACGTTAACCCTATATTCCCCGCAAACGGCAGACTTTTAGCGGCAAACGGCGGTGAGACCCGCGGCGATGCGATGCGCCAGGCGCTCATAGCCGGCAGGACTGTAATGCAGACCGTCCGGCATATAGAGCTCGCGGTGCTCTGGCAAAAACGGGCTGATGCCACTTTGCGCATACAGGTCAATCACCGGAACGGAGTAGCGGTCACAGACCTCGAGCATCGCCTTTACGTAGGCGACCTGCGTCAACCCCAGGTGATTGAGCTCATCGCTTGCCGGGATATCCTTCTCGTGCTTACCGCTCGTCTTGCACGGCGTCATAAACACAAGCTTTGCCTGGGGCGAACGCGCCGTGATGGTGCGGATCAGGTAATCGAGTGCACCATAGAACTCGTGCACATCGGTACTGCCCAACTCGCCAAGCGGCACGTTGCGGCTAAAGTCGTTGACGCCGCCAAAAACGATGTAGATATCGGCCGCATCGTCGATACCGTCAAGGCGCTCGACAAACGAATCGGTACGGTCGGCCTTGATGGCGATACGCGAACCCTTGATGCCAAAGTTCTCGACGACCGCGCCTCCCAGCAACGCGCCCAAATGCGAGGTCCACGAGATGTCGTTGCCTCCCCCACCGCAGCCGTTGTCGCCCCAGGTCGTTGAGTCGCCAAAGCAGCAAATGGTCGATTCATTCAAGCTCTTCGTTTCCATAATCTTCTCCTCATCCGCCCATCGGCGGTCATACAGGAACGTACCGTTTATTCGCAGCATGCCGAGGGGCTATGCACGGGCGCATTCCGCAACGTGCGAATCGAGCCATTCGATATCCTCGGCAAGATGTGTCACGCCCAGATGGTGTTCACCCGGACATACCTCGTGCCGCAGGCCATCTCTGCGACCCAGCAACTTGTAGGCATCGCGCACGATCTCGAGCTGCTCGTCAACATTTTTCAGCCCGCGCGAACCGTTCAGATGATCCTCTTCGCAGCTTTGCACCAGCAGCGGATGCGGCGCGATGAGCGAGGCAATATCGCCCATGTCGAGTAAGCGCCAAAGTCCGGGTGTGTAGTTGCAACTGCAATTGCCATTGAGATGCAGCAGCGAATCGTCGACACCGTACAGATAGCCCGAGACAAACGCCTTGCGCACACGCGGGTCGAGTGCGGCCAGGTACAACGTCATGTAGCCGCCACCCGAAAAACCAAAGCAACCCAGGTCATCCATGGCAATGTCGCCGCGCGCCTCCAAGTAATCGATCAAGCGCATGTTGTCCCAGACGTTGAGGCCCGCGACCGTAAGACCCAGTGGCTCGGCCATACGCGCTTGATTCAGACACGTACCGCGCAGGTAGCTGTTCTCGTCATCGCCCTGACCCTTCCAGTCACGACGGTATCCCCAACCGCGCGCATCAGGGCAGACGGTCACGTAACCCATGCGTGCCAAACGCAGACCGTAGTCGTAATTGAACTTACGCACGGCATCATCGACAGCCGGCACGCCCGCAACACCGGCTACGCTTGCAGCACCCGCTCCCTGATGGCCATGCGGGCAGATATAACAGCGTTTGAGTCCCCGCTCATCAAGCTTAGGATGAGACGGTTCCAACAGGTAGAACGGCATCCAAACATCGCGCTCGACCTGCAACATCGCATGGGTGCGCACGATGCCGCCGGCAACCCGCACGCGGCTGAGCTCACGAATCTCAATCGGGACGCGGTCCATAAGCGAAAGGCCCAAAACATCGTACAGACGAGTCCTGGTCGCAATCTTCCATGCCTCAAAATCTGCAGGAGTCTTGCCCGTAAAAGCAGCCGAACGCCCCTCGCGCTTCAGCCGGGCACGCAGCGCAGGTTCGTCTTCGCAGTACGTCTCGATGTGCACGGTGCGACCGTTGGCAGACAGTTCAGCCGTCTCAACCGCATCACCGTCGCCGCCCTCGGGATCCCAGCCATCCCCACCGGCAAGCACCTGCTCGCGAGCGTACCCGGCGGCAGCCATCACATCGAGTTCATTCGCCCACGGCACCCAGCCGGTAGTATCACCCGCCGGCCCATGCAGAATCGCGCCAGCATACTGCACGCAGTTGTGTGCCGCCGGCTTATTCCAATCCCACCAGCCTTCGCGCTTGATATGTCGCCCCAGCCAGCAATCGATCAGCACAGTTTGCGCCCATTCGCGCCAAGGACGACCCAGGTAGACCGAATCCGGCGCCACGCCATCCGGAGCTGTAAACGAACAGCCGTGGAACACAAAGCCGTGCGGCTCGCCTTTAGGCGTGGAGGCTGCCGTTACATACCCGTTGACATCCATATCGCGGTTGAGCGAGCGAATCTCGCACCCCTCAAAGTAGGCACGCGCGCCGCCAAAGATAAAGTCGACATCGCCCTCGATCCGGCAACGTCGAAAATACTGGCGCCCCACCCGGCGCGGCGCATACTGTTTGGGTCCTATGAACCCGCCCGGTTTGGCCTCATGCGGCGGCAACGGACCCAAAAACAGCGTGTCTTGGTGTCCCTTAATGCAGCAGGCATCGACAACCAGACGGTCGCCATCAGCATACAGGGCAATCGCTTGACCGACCTCGCGCCCATCGCCCGCATCGTTTTCGATCGTGAGGTTCTCGAGCCGTACGTCGTCGGCATCGACCAAAACGGTATAGGTCCTAAACGTGCCGAGCGTGCCGTCGACGCCCGAGCCGTCCTCCGAAGGCATCTTGGCACCCAGGCTGCCCACGATACGCACGCTGTCGGCCGTCTCTCCCTCAATCGTCACATGCGAGCGATGAATCTCGACCCGCTCGCAATACTCGCCCGGATCGACGCGAATCATCACCGGTTGCTCGGCATCCGGATAGAGCTGATCGGCTGCCGCCAAGGCATCGGAAATCGTTGGATACGCTCCTGCCGCAGCCCTCGAAACGCGCAGCGTATAGATACTTTCGCTCATCGTCCATCACGCTCCCATGCAACGAACTGTTCAAGCCAGCCCTGAACTTGTGGCTGAATATGCTCGGCGCAGCCCTTAAATGCCGTTAGGGCCGTGGCGAGCGATGCCCCATGCTTTCCATGCGGAAAGACATGTAGGCTAAAGCCAATCCCGTGGTCGGCAAGAGTCTGCGCAAGAAGGAGGCTATTTTGAACTGGTACCGATGCATCCTCGGCGGTATGCCACAAGAACGTACGGGGGAAGCCCTCGCCCACCATATTCTCGATCGACAACTTTTGAGCCAAAGCGCCATCGGCACCCGTTAGGTGTTCAAATGAACCACGATGAGCATAGGCCCCCGAGCTTACGACCGGATAGCCCAAGCAAAGTGTGTCAGGCCGAATCGACTCAGGCGATGCCGCAATCGACTCTGCAAGCCAGGGTTGGTCCCAAAGCGCCCCGAGCAAGCCAACTAGATGCCCACCGGCCGAAAAACCCATGACCGTAATCCGATCAGGATCGACACAGTACTCTGCCGCATGGCTTCGGACGGTATCGACCGCCCGCGCGAGTTCTTGCAATGCCAGCGGATAGACAGCCGGAGCAACCGAATAGTTCAGTACAAACGCTTGGTAGCCCATCGCCAACAAACGGAGCGCTACCGGCTCGCCTTCGCGCGGCGAAACGTGATCGTAGCCGCCTCCTGGCACGACCACAACTGCAGGCAGCGGTTTTAAAGCATAAGCATCTTCGGTCGGGGCAAAAACATAAGACGTAATCGTGGCAGACGAGCCATCGACCCCGACAGGAATCGTTTTATTGAGCATGTATTCCCTTTCACCATGATGCGTAGCGCAGCGCACACGGCCGTATCGCACAAGGGCTGCATTGCCGATTTATCCGACAATGCAGCCCTGGTCATCAACCCGAGTTAGGAACGGACAACCTTGTCGACGTTCTGGAGCTGCAGTTCCTCGCCGTCCTGGCCCTCGATCACCACATTTTGCAGGTCGAGTACCTTGACGTTTTGCGCGATGATGCCCTGGCGCACCATGGGCTCAACGCCGCAGGCCATGGCCGGGACAAAGGGCTCGGCATCCGGCGCGAAGGTCACGTGGACATCCTGGAACGTCAGGCGCGTCACTTTGCTCTCGGGCAGGCCCGTGATGTAAGCAGCAGCCGCGTGGCAGTTAGTAGCCTCGATATCACAAAACGTCGTGGCACCAAAGCCAGGTGTGCGGTCGTCGACGGGCAGTGCCTCGCGAGACTGCACGTAGTCGGTCTTGCCGTCCTTGTCGCAGAAGTAGAACGAGTTGACCACGAAGGGCGTAAGCACCTCGTCCATACGAATGTGCTCGAAGGTGATGCCCTCGTTAACGGCGTCCTTGCCGCGACCGCGGCGGGTCTTGACGCGCAGGCCGCGGTCGGTGCGCTCAAAGAGGCACTTGCTCACGGTAAGGTCCTTGATGCCGCCGGCAGCCTCTGAACCCAGGACCACGGCGCCGTGACCATCGTGCATGTAGCAGTGAGAGATCAGCACGTCGTGCGTGGCGGGACGAAGCTCGGGCTCAATACCCAGCTTGCCGCTCTTGATGGCGATGCAGTCGTCGCCCACCGAGAACTGGCAGCCCAAGATGCGGACAAAGCCGCAGCTCTCAGGATCGAAGCCGTCGGTGTTGTGGGAGTTCTTGGGACCCTCGATGGACAGGCAGAGCGCATCGACGTGCTCGCACAGGATGGGGTGGATGTTCCACGCCGGGCTGTTGCGGACGGTGAAGCCGGCCATGCTCACGTTCTCACACTCGGACAGGAAGATCATGCGCGGACGGGCGACCTCGCGGCCCTCCTCGGGACGGAAGATGTTCTTAAAGTCCTTGTTCCACCAGTTGTCCTCGGCAAAATCGGTCTGACCGTCAATCGCGCCGCGACCATAGATGCACACGTCGTGCACGCCCAGACCCGTAAAGGTAGAACAGTAGGTCGAGAAGCTCTCCCCCTCCCAGCGGCCCAGGGGCAGCATATCGGTACCGGCATAACCGGCACCCTCGTTGCCCGTGACCGTACCCGGAATGTAGGCAAGCGCGGCACGATCGTGGCGGGCCAGCAGCACCGCCCCCTCGGCGAGCTCGATGTTGATATTGCTCTTAAGGAAGAGAGACTTGATGCGATAACTACCGGCGGGGATCAGCACGCGGCCACCCTTGGGGCAAGCCATGATGGCAGCCTGGATGTTGGTGGTGTCGTCGTGCTCGGCATCGCCCTTGGCGCCACAGTCGCGAACGTTGATGGTAAAGGGCTCAGCCGGCGTGGTGACACCTACGCTCAGCTCACGCTCGCCACAGACAAAACGGACCAGGTTGCGCTTGCCGGGGGTCAGGCCGTCGACATAGGTCTCGACCGTATTCGTGGTACCGGCGGGCTCGTCGTTGACAAAGATCTCCCACGTATCGGCGCAGGTAAAGTAACCGCCGTCGTCAAGCTCGATAACCGCCGCGCGCGCGTTGCGCCAGATAACGTTCGTCTCCATGGGTTTCTCCCTCAAAAAGATGCTCTAAAGGCAAATTGTACGCTGTTGAAAAAGGGCCGTGCCTGCCGGCGGAATTCCGGTGGCACGGCCCTGTGATTTGGACGATATGTCGGCCTTACTCGGCGGGGGTTACGCTACCGTCCTGGAAGCCAACGTTGTTGTGGGCAAAGCAGTCCTCGTACTTAAAGCCGGAGAGCTCCTCGCAAAGCGCCTTGACCTCGGGCTTGACGTCGGCCATCTTGCCGCCCTCCTTGACGCGGCGGATCTCGTCGCAAAGGACGTCGCACTGCTCCTTGTCAATCTTGATGCCGCGGGCAAGGACAGCCGCGAGCAGGAAGAAGCCGGCGCAGCCGATGAGCATGTAGCCGCAGATGTACAGAGGCACGGTGGCGGGCTGGGTCACGGCGTCGCTGTTGCCGGCGGTCTGAATGAAGCCGGAGGCAGCAAGGACGATGGCCCATGCGTTAACGGCGATAGCCTGGGCGATCTGCTGGCAGAGCTGCTGAGCGGAGCTGTAGATGCCTTCGCGACGACGCAGGGTGATGAGCTCATCGACATCGGGGATGTAGTTGAGCAGAACATCGGGCAGGTACTGGAAGCCGACGTAGAAGAACTTCCAGATGGCGAAGATGATGGGGTAGGCGATCATGGCGATGGCGACCGTGGAGGTGCCATTGATCTGACCAAAGGCGAAGTAGTTGTAGGCGATGATGCACGCAGCGCAACCGACGTTGGCCAGGTACCAAGACTTGTGGAAGCCCTTCTTGGCCATGAGAGCGACCCAAATGGCGGTGCAGACGATAGCGACGACCTTGCCAGGCATCTCCATCACGGACTCGTAGGACTTAGGAATCTGCAGGCAGTAGACGATGAAGAAGGACAGGCAGGCAGACCAGCAGGCAGCAGCGAGCTTCGTGGAGACCTGTGCGTACAGGACCTTGCGGAAGGACTTGTTGCGGAAGGTGGAGATAACGTCGATGAAGAACTTCTTGATACCCTCGCCGACGCTCTCGATCTTCTCCTGAGCGACCTCCTCGGGGGTGTGCTCCCACGTGGACAGGTACACACAAAGCAGCGAGATTGCCATGACCGAAGCGTTGACCGTAGCGATGATGAAGTAGCTGAACGGGTTGGTCTCGCCGAAGGTGCCAAAGCCGAAGCCCACAAGTGCAGCCATCAGGAAGCCGGCGGCGTTACCAAAGAGATGCTTGTAGCCGGTGAGGTACGTACGCTCCTTAAAGTCGTCGGTCATCTCGATGGTAAGCGGCGACAGGTTGGCGGTGCAGAACGTGTACGCGACGTTGTAGATCAGGTACAGCACAAAGTAGTACGGGAAGCCAAACGGCGTAGCCACGAAGATGAGCGGCTCGGCGATCATCATCGGGATGGCCAGCAAGATCCAGAAACGACGACGACCAAAGATGCGGCCAATCTTGGTGGCATAGAAGTTATCGGCCACAAAGCCCATCAGCGGGCAAAGAATGGCGTTGACATAGATGGCAAACGAGCTGATCAGTGCAGCCTCGCCTGCGGACAGGCCACACTCCGTGGACAGGAACAGCACCATGTAGCTGTGCGTAAAGGTCAGGGCACCGGAATTGAGCATACCGCCCATACCAAAGCCCAAGCGCGTCCAGAATGTGATCTTACGCTTTTTTCCGATCTTATTAGTCATCGAGCTCCCTCTCTTTTCTCGATTGTCTTGTAACAAGACAGTTGAGTCCACACTGACATCTGTCTGCCCAGCGTTCAGGGTGAACGTTTAGTTAGATTATGCGCGATTGCTTACGACAGGTGAACGTTCACTTGAATAATATCCTTGAACGGTCGATTTTTACCGCTGAACGGACACAATTGAGATCATCACACCTATTTTCTGCTGGTAAAGGTGCCATGCTGGACAGCCATGAGATAGGTGAACGTTTATCAGATTTTCCAACATATTCACTTAACCACGAAACGAACAAGCCCCGCCGGGAACACTCCCGATGGGGCCGATGACATCTCGCTATGCTTGGGCGCACTTGCCGCTACAAGCAGACGCCGTCCTTCCAGATACTGATCTCATGACAGCCACGGCGCTCAGCACTCGTGAGCTTACCGCTCGCCGTCTCCAGCACCAGCTGGTACAGATCGTGGGCAGCCTCGTCGAGCGTGCGCTCACCCGTGGCAATCACGCCAGCGTTAAAGTCCATCCAGTTGGCCTTGTGGTCGCACAAACGCTGATTGGTGAACACCTTGAGCGTAGGCGCCGGCGCGCCAAACGGTGTGCCGCGGCCGGTCGAGAACAGAATCACGTGGCAGCCGGCAGCCGTCAACGCCGTGGTGGATACCATGTCGTTGCCCGGACCGCACAGCATGTTCAGGCCGTGTTTATTTGCCTGGCCGGCATACGGCAGCACGTCGACGATGGGGGCAGATCCGCCCTTTTGCACGCAGCCGCAGCTCTTGTCCTCGAGCGTGGTAATACCGCCGTCCTTGTTGCCGGGACTCGGGTTCTCATAAACGACCTCGCCGTGGCTAATAAAGTAGTCCTTAAAGCCATTGAGCATGTCGGAGGCAGCGTTAAAGACCTGCTCGTTCTCGCAACGGTCGAGCAGGATGCTCTCCGCGCCAAACATCTCGGGCACCTCGGTAAGCACCGACGTGCCGCCGCGGGCGACGACCATATCGCTCACGCGACCGATCGTGGGGTTGGCGGTAATGCCCGAAAGACCGTCGGAGCCGCCGCACTTAAGACCAATAACCAGCTCGGAGGCCAAAATGGGCTCACGCTTGGCTTGCTTTGCCAGGTCTGCCAGCTCGGCCAGAATCTTGTGGCCCTCGATCTGCTCGTCGGCAACGTCCTGGCAGGTGAGGAAGCGGACGCGCTCGTGATCGAAGTCACCGAGCTCGTCGAGCACCTGCTGGTGTGTGCAGTTCTCGCAACCAAGCGACAGGAACAGCACACCGGCCGCATTAGGATGACGCGAGAGCGCCACCAGCAGACGACGCGTCTGGACATGGTCGGCGCCGGTCTGTGAGCAGCCGAAGGGATGCGGGAAGTAGTAAACACCCTCCAGCGAGCCATCGACCAGATCCTGGGCCTGCTCACACATGGCACGGGCGACTTCGTTGACACAGCCGACCGTGGGGATGATCCACAGCTCATTACGCGTCGCGGCACGACCGTCGGCGCGGCGGAAGCCCATAAAGGTCTCAGGCTCAACGGGATCCACGACCGGATGCGTGGGGTTGTAGGCGTACTCGACCTCGCCCGAAAGGTTGGTCTTCACATTGTGCGTGTGGAGCCACTGACCGGGCTGGACATCGCCCGTCACATGGCCGATAGGAAGGCCGTACTTGATGACGTCCTCCCCTGCGGCAATCGCGCGCACCGCCATCTTATGGCCCTGCGGAATATCCTCCACGGCCACGACCTCGCCCACCCCGGGAACCGCGACGGCAGTGCCCTTGGCAAGCGGCGACAGCGCAACGATCACGTTGTCGGCCGGATTGATCTGGATAGTATTCATTACAAATGGTCCTAACCCTACAGGTTGAGCAGAAGTCGAGACGCGGGCACGCCGTCCCGCGCCCGCGTCTGCGCCGGAAATTTACGCCTGAGCGTTGGCGAAGGCCTGCTTGGCGCCCTCGGCACGCACGACAGCGAGCGCGCTGACGACAAACTCCTCAAGACCTGCGATCTGCGTAAGGTCCTCGCCCCACATCTGCTCGTTGGTGAGCACGTCGTGCACCAGCTGGGCATCGTCGGCGCCGGCATGGGCGGCGTAGAAGTCGAGCACGAAGGCGTCGTCCTGAGCGGTGTACTCGGTGCCGTCGGAGCGACGCAGGTGCAGGCCGTCGCCCTCGCGGGACACGAGCTCCTGCGTGTAGAAGGAGATGAGCGTAGCGAGGCTCGTCGCCAGGCACTTGGGCAGGTTGCCGGTCTCGGCAACGTAGTCCTTGAGCGTGGGCAGGTCGCGAGCGCGCCACTTAGCCGTGGAGTTGAGGCAGATGGAGAGCAGCGCATGATCAATAAACGGGTTGTCGAAGCGATTTTCGACGGCGGCGGCAAAGGCCTTGCAGTCCTCGACATCCAAGTCGGCGGCAAGCGTCGGAATGACCTCGTCGTAGAGCATGGTGTTCATGAAGCCGCGAATGGTCTCGTCATGCATGCAGTCGCGCACGATATCAAAGCCGGCAACCCAGGAACCCGGAACGAAGGCGGTATGGGCACCGTTGAGGATGCGGACCTTGCGCTTTTTGTACGGGGTGACGTCGGGAGTCACAAAGACACCCGGAAGACCAGCCTTCACAAAGGGAAGCTTCTCGGCAAGCGACTCGTCACCCTGGATGCCCCACATCTGGAAGGGCTCGCGCACGGCCAGGAAGGGATCCTCGTAGCCCAGACGCTCGGCAACCGCCGCGGCCTCCTTAGGATCGCGGATGCGGCCGGGGACGATGGTGTCGACGAGCGTGGTGCAGACGGTGCAGTCGTTAGCCATCCACTGCGCAAACTCGTCCTCCCAGCCCCAGTCGCTCACATACTGGTTCATGATGCGCAGCAACTCCTCGCCGTTGTGATCGATGAGCTCGCAGGCGAGGACGATGACGCCCGGCTTACCGGCAGCCCAGCGGGTGTGGAGCACCTGGGCAAGTTTGGCGGGGAAGCTCGCAGGTGGCATGTCGTCGGCCTTGCAGGACGGGTCATAAGCGATACCAGCCTCGGTGGTGTTGGAGACGATGATCTCTAGGTCGTCGGAGACAGCGACCTCCATCATGGCGCGGTAGTCGTCCTCACGATACGGGTTAAGGCAGCGGCTGCAGGCGCTGATCACGCGGGACTCGTCAACCGTGTTGCCGTTCTCCTTGCCGCGCACCAGCACGGTGTACAGGTCATCCTGGGCATTGATGCCGTCGGCAAAGCCAAAGGCACCGCTGATGGGCTGCACCATGACGACCTTGCCGTTCCAGCCGGTGGCCTCGTTGCCCATGTCAAAGAAGCGGTCGACGAAGGCGCGCAGGAAATTGCCCTCGCCAAACTGCAGAACCTTCTCGGGAGCATCCTTGGGCAGCAAATAGCCCTTGTAGCCGATCTTCTCGAGCGCATCGTAGCTGATGTTCTCCATCTATGTGTCTCCTTAGATGTCTGTTAGCGTGCAAGCAAAACGGGGCTCCGCGTGTGGCAACGGCGCCCAGGGTTCGATGTGATTCGATGCGGGCTTAGGCCTCGACGGTGTCCAGGTCAAAGCCAAAGTAGCGGACCGCATTGTTGTAGCTGATGTCGCGCACGATACTGCCCAGCAGCTCCATGTCGGCCGGGTACTTGCCCTGCTCGACCCACTCGCCGATCACGCTGCACAGCACGCGACGGAAGTACTCGTGGCGCGGATAGGACAGGAAAGAGCGGGAGTCGGTAAGCATGCCCACAAAGTTGCCCAGCACGCCCTCGTTAGCCAGAGCCGTAAGCTGCTCGCGCATGCCGACCTCGTTGTCGTTGAACCACCAGGCGGAGCCGTTCTGGATCTTACCGGCAGTCGGAGCCTCCTGGAAGCAACCCATGACGGTATCGATCATGGTGTTATCGATGGGGTTCAGGCTGTACAGGATGGTCTTGGGCAGGCCGCAGGTCTCCTGGATGGAGTTGAGGAAATCGGCGAGCTGGTCGGACGGCGTGTAGTTGGAGATGCAGTCGTAGCCGGTGTCGGGACCGAGTTTGGCGAACATGGCGCGGTTGTTGTCGCGCTTGCAGCCAAAGTGCAGCTGCATGGCCCAGCCCAGACGGACATACTCGCCGGCAACGAACTGCATAAAGGCAGTCTTGTACTTGAGGACCTCTTCCTCGGTAAGCGGCTCGGCAGCCAGACCCTTGGCAAAGATAGCCTCGATCTCGTCGGCGGTAGCCGGGACGTACATAACGTAGTCGAGTGCGTGGTCGGAGGCGCGGCAGCCCAGCTCGTGAGCAACGTCGTAGCGCTTGGAAATGGCAGCCTTCATGCCCTCAAAGTCGCTGACCTCAACGCCGGCAACCTCGGAAAGGTGCTTGCAGTAGTCGGCAAACTCCTGGCCGCGCTCGATGCGCAAAGCGGCATCGGGGCGCATGGCGGGAACGACCTGAACGTCAAAGCTGTCGTCGGCGGCAATCTTCTTGTGCCACTCAAAGCTGTCGGCGGGGTCGTCGGTAGTGCAGATCATGCGGACGTTGGACTGCTTGATCAGGTTGCGGCAGGTAAAGCTAGCCTCAGCGAGCTTGGCGTTGCCAAGGTCCCAGACCTCCTGGGCAGTCTTGCCGTTGAGGACGCCCTCGTAGCCAAAGTAGCGCTTAAGCTCCAGGTGGCTCCACTCAAAGACGGGGTTGCCAACGCAGCGACCCAGGGTCTCGGCCCACTTTTGGAACTTCTCGCGAGCAGGGGCGTCGCCAGTGATAAAACGCTCGTCGACGCCGTTGGCACGCATCAGGCGCCACTTGTAGTGGTCGCCGCCCAGCCAAACCTCGGTGATGTTCTCGAAACGCTTGTCCTCCCAAATCTCCTTAGGAGAAATGTGGCAGTGGTAGTCGACGATGGGCATGCCCTCGGCAAAGTTGTGGAACAGCTCCTCGCCGGTCTTAGTGCTCAGCAGGAAATCCTGATCGTCCATAAAGTTTTTCATCAAACAGCCCCTTTGCTGGCAACGCGGGCGCACGGCGCGCTCGTTATCCTTTAGGTGAACGTTCACTATACTAATCTATTGCACCTCAAAAGGTGAACGTTCACCTAACCACCACGGGGTGAACGGTAGATTTTGCCCGTTCAACGGTTGCTGGAGATGTGACTTGCATGTATTGCGGACTGGTTGGCGTCCCCGATCACCAAACTTGAGCGCTTTTGCTCAGGTGGGTCATGTCCCGACGTACATTTTTGGGAGTATTCAGCATTGGAGCGCACCGTGCGCGGTGGCGCGCGCAGACGTGGTGCAAGAGCGTCCTGAGGTCCGTCGCTGCAAGTCCCGATGTTACTCCTTCTTGAGACCGCGCCTCTCGACTATCTCGTCCACTATCTCCCTGGCGCGCCGCCCGAGCGCGCGGCGCCTCCCCTCTGTCGGGGCCGGCCTGTCCGCGGGCTCGGCGAAGCCCTCGGCGGCCGAGGCCTCGGAGAACACGCGCTGCTGGGACCACTGCCCCTCGGTCTCCATGAGGCTCGCGCACGTCAGGCGCAGCATCGACTCCCTCGAGGGGAAGGACTGCACGACCCTGTAGCGGCGCTTGATCTCGCGGTTGGCGCGCTCCTGGACATTGTTGGTGCGGAGCTTGGCCCAGTGCGCCCTGGGGAAGGCCGTGAACGCCAGCGCGGAGTCCTCGGCCCGCTCGAAGACCTCGCCGGCCCTGGCGGACACCGACGCCACCCAGGGCGCCGCCTCGGCCCACACGCAGCGCGCGAGGTCGGGGTCGTCCTGGTAGACCGCGGCGTGCACGAGGTCCCTGACGGCCGCCTTGGAGTCCTCGGGCCTGCCCGAGCAGGCGCTCTGGAGGTTGCGCTGCAGGTGCGTCACGCAGCGCTGCCAGGCGCAGCCCTGGAACAGGCGCGAGACGGCGGCCACGAGCCCGGCGTGGCTGTCGGAGACCACGAGGCGAACGCCGGCCAGCCCGCGCTCGCGCAGCCCGCCGAGGAATGCCGCCCAGGAGTCCTCGCTCTCGGTGTCGACCACGTCGCAGCCCAGGAAGTGCTTGCGCCCGTCGGCGCCCAGCCCGATCGCGGTCACGACGCCCTGCGAGACGACCGACGAGCCGACCCTGCAGCTCATGTAGGTGGCGTCGAGCCACAGGTAGCAGCACGGCGTGCCCGAAAGGTCGCGGCGGCGGAACTCCGCCACCTCGGCGTCGAGGTCGGAGCAGAGGCTCGAGACCTCCGAGCTCGACAGCGAGGATATGCCCAGCTTGGACGCCACGCGCTCGACCTTGCGGGTGGACACGCCGCACACGTACATCTCCTGCACGATGGCGGCCACCGATGTGTCGACGCGCGACCATCGCGCGAGCATGCCCTCGGGGTAGTAGGTGCCGTGCCTGAGCTTGGGTATCTCGAGCTCCACGTCGCCCACGGCGGTCTTGAGCGACCTGGGGCGGTAGCCGTTGCGGCTGTTCTCCCTGCCGTCGCTGCGCTCGTTGCGGCTCGCGCCGCACATCTGCTGGGCCTCGGAGTCCATCAGCGCGTTCATCACGCTGCCCAGCATCCTGCACGCGAACTCGCGCGCGTCGCCGCACTCCTGCCAAAGCCTCGCCGCCTCGAGGGCCTCGTCGCGACCGAGGCGCAGTACACTCTCTTCTTGGGGCATCGCCTTTCCTTCCATTCGTCACCTTCATTACTCCAACGACGAATTCTAGGCGGTGTCCCCGTCCTTTCTTGAAAGGGCGGAGGCGGGGCATGCCCCGCCTCTTACACCACATCTCTGTGCGCTACCCCGTGCGCCATCCTCAGCGTCCTATTTGGAACGCAGATAGCGCCCGATCGGCATAAAAAGTGCCCCCGATGGCAAATTACGCCATCGGGGGCACTTAAAACAGTCGTTCTGCACCTCATTCAAGGCATGCCAATGCTGAATACTCCCAAAATTGCACGTCGCAAGAGGGGGTACCTGCTCAATCGACTAAATACCCGCAAGTTCGCAGTAGCGGTCGACATTGCTGGCAAATACCATCTCGACGGCGCCCTTCTGGACGGGCACCGTCGGGGTCCTTCCCCACAGCAGATAATCGCCCAGCGTCTTAGCGCCGCGATACGCCAGGCTCGTCGGGTCCTTATAGACAATATTGGTAAAGATACCGCGGCGCAAGGCCAGAGCACTTTCGGGAAACAGGTCGTTGCCGATCACCATGACCTGACCGGCCTTGCCGGTCGAGACGAGCGCGTCGGCAACCACTTCGGAACCAACGGCAAAAACGCTACAGATAAGTTCGGGGGCGTCCGGCGCACTCAAGCGCTTTTCGAGCTCATGCTCGAGTTGTTTGACTTGCGCATGGGCACCTGCAAGATCCTCAACCTGCCATGGAATATCACGTTCGCGCAGGTAATTGTGGAAGGCGCGGGCGGTTAGATAGTGCGAATCGGTATATGGGTCGCCTGTCAAAAGGAGCACGCGGGCGTCGGCCCCAGAAGCATGGACCAGGTTTGCCGCCTGCTCGGCCATAAGGCTGCCTGCCGTCGAATAATCGGCCAAGCTCGCACCCAAACGATTCAAATGCGGACGGTCGCCGTCGACAAGCTCAATCGTCACGCCCGCCTCGGCGATCTGCCCCAAAAGCTCAGTCGCACGATCGTCGCCCGGCGCATAGGCGAGCAAGCCATCAATCTTCTCGCCCACCTGCAGACGCTCGTCGATTTGCTCGAGTGCATCAGCGTAGCCGCCCACGCAAAATTCAACGCGCTCAACCGTAATGCCCCGGTCGATGACCTCCTGTTCAAAGCGATTGCAGCCTTCCCACAGGTAACGGAAAAAGTACGCTCCCTCGCGCGATGCGCGGGGCAGGCAAAACACCAGATTGATATCCTTGCGGCGCAGGCTTGAGGCACTTGTGTTGCGGTGATAGCCCATGGCCTCGGCCTTAGTGTTCACCTTGGCGCGCACGGATTCGCTCACGCCGGCCTTTCCCGTCAGGGCCTTGTGCACGGTATTGATGGAAACGCCAAGCTCGGCGGCTATGTCCTTCATGGTTACGCGAGCGCTCATGCGGTTACTCCGTTATAGATAAGTTGCCAATTAATAGTCCAGTTAACGATACCCCAAAAATACTCTTCGACTCGCCATGCTCTCCCTCAAATGCACAAAGCGCCCCGCGAACGGATGCCCGCGGAGCGCTTGGATGTCCGGACCTTATTTGATACCGCGACCCAAGTCTTCGGCGATTTTGTCTACGCCCTTAAGTGCGGCACAAGTCTTTTTGTTAGAACAATGCCCCGTACAAGCGCCACCCTGAGCGCAGTCGGCGCAGGTGCCCTTGCGGTAGATGCGCACGCACAC
>CATVQO010000003.1 GCA_958346165.1 uncultured Collinsella sp.
GTTTGTCTAAATCTGTAACAGGTAGAGACGATTTAGCCCGCTAGATGTTACAGATTGAGACGGAAGATTCTAGTCGCAGGCGATGTCGAGGTTCTTGCCGATGAGGCCTACGTAGCCGCCCTCGGCAGCCTTGGGGCTGTCGGCGTGGCAGAGAACCCACTTGTCTGCCTTCCAGTAGCAGTAGCTGTCACCGGCCGCGGGCATGTCGGCCGCGGCCTCGGGGCGCGGACCATTGGTGCCAGCGGGCAGCGCCACCATCACCTGGAAGCCACCGTCGTCGACCATGCACGGCGTGTAGTGGAGCGTGGTGTTGAAAACCTCGACGACCTTGCCCGCCGGCACGCGGAACGCCTTGACGCACGCGGTATCGAGCTTGCCGTCCTCGATCTCCCAGCGATGTGCCACGAGCAGGATAAAGTCGCGTGCACCCAGGTTGAACTCGCTCGCGCGGTGGTACTCCAAGCAGTTGAGCTGCGTGTTGTGGCCGTTGCACCAGCCGAGCTGGAAGGGACGACCGCCAAACATGAGAAAGCCCAGCTTATCGGCATCCTTGACGCCCTCGAGCTCCGGCGCGCTTGCTACGTACTTGCTGCCCTCGGGGATGGGCGTAGCGGAAAGCGCCTCGAGCACGGGCGACGTAAGCTCGGACGGAACGTTATCCCAAACGTTGCCATAGGATTTGAACTCGGGATCGTTGACAGAGTAGATATGCATGTTCACTCCTGTTCGTAAATGTGACTATACGAACATTCTAGAACAAACACGGGCGATTTTGAACGCTCGCCCCGACCAATCAACAAAAAGGCGCCCCCGCATAAGCGAAGGCGCCTAATGCGCTCGTTTTGGGCGATAAAGCCCTTACGCCTGCTGATAGTGCAGGTGCTTCTCGTCGATATCGGCCAGGTCGCGGTCGAGGTAGCGGCGCGCAAGCCAGTTGGCCATGGGAAGGTTCTGGTCCAGGTAGTTGCCGCACTCCTCGGGAGCGGCACCGGGGACATCGCCCTCAAAGTCGGCGACAAACTCGAACAGCTCACGCACGAGCGGCAGGATCTCCTCGCTCGTCACCTCGCCAAATACGACGAGGTAAAAGCCCGTGCGGCAGCCCATGGGGCCAAAGTAGACAATGCGGCCCGACCACTCGGCATGATTGCGAAGGAACGTCGCGCCCAGGTGCTCGATGGTGTGGCACTCGGCCGTGTTCATGACCGGCTCCTTGTTGGGCGTGGTCAGGCGCAGGTCAAACGTGGTGACGGCGGCGCCGGTCGCCGGATCGCGGTCGATGCGGCTCACATACACGCCGGGCTCAAGCAGCAGATGATCAACAGAAAAGCTGGCGATGCGCTCCATGGCAGATCCTCTCGGTAGTCAATTTGGGACGGGGCTCTTTTAGCTGGTTCGAATGGTCGCACCAATCATACCAGTCAAAAAAGCCCCGTCCCAAATAAGCTACCTGGGACGGGGATCAATGAGTTTATAATCCCCGTCCCGGAAAAATCATGCTAGGCAGTGTACGCGATTGTAGCGTCGACAGCGTGGCGCCAGCCGGCGATCTTTTTGGCGCGTTCGTCGGCGGTCATGGCAGGCTCCACGATGCCGCGGGCGCCGTAGACGTCGACGACATCGCGCGTGTACATGCCCAGCGCAATACCGCAGGCCCAGGCCGCACCCAGGCCGCTCATCTCGTCGTTGCTCGCGATGCGGATGGGCGAGCCAACCAAGTCGCTCTCAAACTGCATCAGGTACGCGTCGCGCGTGGGACCGCCGTCAACACGAAGCTCGGCCAATGCCGCACCCGAATCCTCGACCATCGCATCAATCACGTCAAAGATCTGATAGGCGATCGACTCGTCGGCGGCCTTCACGAATTCCGCGCGACCCGTGGTGCGCGTCATGCCAAAGACGCAGCCCTCGGCGTCACTCGCCCAGTGCGGCGCGCCCAAACCGGTAAACGCCGGCACAAAGTAGACGCGGCTCGCCGGATTGGCGGCGTAGCACAGGTCGGTAACTTCCTCGGGGTTGTTGATGAGCTCCAGATCGTCGCGCAGCCACGTCTTGACGGCGCCGGCGTAGCTCACGTTGCCCTCGAGCACGTACTCGGTCACGCCGTCCATACGCCATGCGAGCGAGCTCGAAAGCCCATGCGAGCTGGCAACGAACTCGTCGCCGACGTTCATCATGACCGAGCTGCCGGTGCCATAGGTCGCCTTGGCCATACCGCGGCTGTGGCAACCCTGCGCGAACAAGGCCGCATGGCTGTCGCCGAGCACGCCGTGAATGGGCACGGGTGCCGGCAAAAAGCCGCCCAGGTCCGTCGTGCCGAACAGGCCATCGGAATCGGTCACCTGCGGCAGGCAGGCCACGTCGATGCCAAAGGCCTCGCACACCGGCTCGCTCCAGCAGCCACGGCGCAGGTCAAAGAGCTGCGTGCGGCTGGCGTTAGACCAGTCGCAGCGGAACTCCGCGCCGCCCGTGAGCGTCCAGACCACCCAGGCATCGATGGTGCCCAGGCAAAGCTCGCCCGCCGCCGCGGCCTCGGCAGCCGCGGGAACGTTCGCGAGAATCCAGGCCATCTTGCCCGCCGGATAGTAGGGCGAGAGCACCAGGCCCGTCGTGTCACGCACCAGCTCGGCCACGCCCTCGCGCGCGGCCAGCTCGTCGCATAGCTCGCGGGCGCGGGCGCACTGCCACACCACGGCGTCGCACAGCGGCTCGCCCGTCGTGCGGTTCCAGGCAACGGTGGTCTCGCGCTGGTTGGAGATGCCGATACCGGCGACGTCGGCCGGGTCGACCCCGGTCTCCTCCACCACAGCGCGCGCCACGGCCAGCACGTTGGCGGCAATCTCGGCCGGATCATGGCTCACCCAGCCGGCCTCGTTGACAATCTGGCGATGCGAGCGATCGGCACGATGAATCAAATGGCCGCCCTCGTCCACCAGCAGCGCCTTGGTGCCCTGCGTGGATTGATCGATTCCGATGATGTATTTGCTCATGTACTCTCCTGTCTCCCCCGCCGGTTCAAAAACTAAAACCCGACGGACAAGGAGCGAGCGGCCACCAAGTGCCGCAGATTGCCGTGAAAGAGGAGCGCCGCGTACTTTGCGTACGCAAGCGACGGTTTGAACGGCAAGGTGCGGTGCTTGGCGGCCGCGCAGCGTCTGTGTCTACTAGTTGCCGAGGAACTCGGCGACCGTCTTGGCAATGCCTTCGCCCGTCAGGCCGTAGTGCGCAAAGACCTCGGGGCTCGTGCCGGTGATGACCGGCGCGTCGGGCAGGGAGAGGCACTTGACCGGACGCGGGCAATGCTCACCCACCACCTGCGCGACCATGGAACCCAGGCCGCCGAAGGGGCTGTGCTCCTCGACGGTCACGACGGCGCGCGTGGCGCCGGCGGCCTCAATCACGGCCTCGGTGTCGAGCGGCTTGACGCAGTACATGTCGAGCACCGTTGCCGAGATGCCCTGCTCGGCCAGCAGGTCGGCGGCGTCCACGGCATGGCGGACCATCTCGCCGGTGGCGACGAGCGTCACATCGGTGCCGCGGCGCACCCAAGTGGCGCGATCCATCTGGAACGGGCACTCGTCCTCGGTGTACACGTCCTCGACCGGATTGCGGCCCACGCGGATATAGGCCGGCTTGTTATCGGCTGCCAGGGCGCGCACGAGCTCGGCGGTCTGGAAGCGGTCGCTTGGCAGATACACGCGCATGTTGGGAATCGCGCTCATGGCGGCGATATCCTGCGCGGAGTGGTGGCTCATGCCCAGGGCGCCGTAGGACACGCCGCCCGAGATACCGATGAGCTTGACGTTGGTGTTGGAATACGAGACGTCGACTTTGCACTGCTCATACGAGCGCGTGGTCACAAAGGACGCCGGCGAAGCGGCCCAGGCCTTCTTGCCGCACGAAGCCATACCGGCAGCGATGCTCACCAGGTCCTGCTCGGCAATGCCGACCTCAACGGACTGCTGAGGATACTGATCAAAGAACGGCGTGAGCGACGCGGAGCCACGGGAGTCAGAGCACAGGACGACGATGTCCTTATCGGTCTTCGCGGCCTCGAGCAGCGTGTCGCAGATAACCTTGCGATTGGCGATCTTGTTAGCCATTGATGGCCTCCTTATGGGCAGCGAAATCGGCGATGATCTGGGCATATTCCTCATCGTTGGGCAGGTGATGATGCCAGCTGGCCTTGTCCTCCATGACGGGCGAGCCGTAGCCCTTCACCGTGTTGAGGATGATGACCGTGGGCTTACCCTTGGTCTCGGCAGCAAGCGTCAGCGCAGCGTCAATCGCCTGGACGTCGTTGCCCGGAATGGAGAGCACGTTCCACCCAAAGGCAGCCCAGCGCTCCTCCTGCGAATCCTGCTTCATGACGTCCTCGGTGCTGCCGCTAATCTGCAGGCGGTTGCGGTCCACGAGCGCGCACAGGTTATCGAGCTGATAGTTGCCGCCGCTCATGGCGCCCTCCCAGACCGAACCCTCGGCAAGTTCGCCGTCGCCCATGATGGTGTAGACGCGGTAGTCGCGGCCGTCCATCTTGCCGGCGAGCGCCATGCCCACGGCCACGGGCAGGCCGTGGCCCAGCGAGCCCGAGTTCATCTCGATGCCCTTGAGCTTGTTGTTGGGGTGGCCGATGTAGGGGCTGCCGAACTTGGAGAAGCGGGCCTTGACGTCGTCGAGGTCAAGATAGCCCTCGTGGCAGAGCACCGCGTAGTAGGCCTCCATGGCGTGCCCCTTGGAAAGCACGAAGCGATCGCGGTTGGGATCGTCGATGGTCTCGGGTGAAATGTTGAGGTGGTTGGCATAGAGGGTCATGAGGGCGTCGATCACCGACATGTCACCGCCGATGTGGCCGCCGGCACCAGCCATGATGATATCGACGCAATCGCGGCGAAGATCCCAACGCAGGGACTCAAGCTCTTCGATAGTTGCCATTTCTACTCTCCTCGCAGGTAGGCTTTGACGTCTTCTTCGATGGGATCGTACAGGTCGGGCTGGATGCCGATGTACTTGCAGGCCTCGTAGAGCACCGGCACCACGTTGGCGTGAATAGCGACGCAGTGGTGGATGTAGGGGCCCTCGACGATCTTGGCCTCGAGGCGCTTGAGGTTTTCGACCTCGACCCACAGGTAGGTGCCCATGCCGGCCGGGCCGTCGATGCCGCGGGCGTTGCCCAGCAGCAGCGAATACTCGCCGTTGTCGCCGTCAAAGCGGGCAAGGGTGAGATCGCCGTGCTTGGCCTCGGCCGTCAGCGCGCCGGGGTGGTCGAAAGCCAGCGGGTAGGTGAGCTTGGGCTTGACGGCCGCGCAGCTGCAGGGCCAGGGACCGCAGTGCTGCAGCAGCTCGCCGTTCTCGTTATCGGGATGGCGCACGGTCCAGTCGGCGAACATGCCGCGGTGACGGCCCAGGTCGGCGGCCTCGACCATCAGCGCGGTGATGGCGCCGTGGATATCGGTCTCGCAGACGACGGGAATGCCCATCTCGTTGAGGATGGCGTTGGCGGCGCAGGGCATAATGCCCAGCTCGTCCTGCAGGGCGTTCCAGCACTGGATGGCGCCGGCGTTGCAGCCGTACTTCTCGACCAGGCGCTTCATAGCGATGGCGAGCCCTGCGACCGCGGGGACCTTGTCCTCGGGTATGCAGATCTCAAAGCTGTTGCGAATGTGGTCGAGCATGGCGGCCATGGCCTGCTCGTCGGCCTGAGCGTCGCGCACAGCCTGAACAAGTTCGGTCATGGGGATGGGCGAAAGCTGAATATTGAACTTCTCAAGCAGCTCGCCCTCGTTGCACATGGTGGACCAGAAGTCGAACGGACGGGTCGCCATCTGCAGGATGCGCGTGTGCTTGAAGGTCTTGACCACGTTGCACACGGCCAAAAAGTCCCAGACGCCGCGCTCGAACTCGGGATCGGTCAGGCGGCAGTTGGTCATATAGGTAAAGGGAACCTGGAAGCGGCGCAGAACCTTGCCAGTGGCGAACAGGCCGCACTGGCTATCGCGCAGGCGGGTGCCGTCGGGCTCGGGGCGCTCGTCGCGCGGGCCCCACAGCAGCACAGGCAGACCGAGCTCGCGGGCAAGGCGGGCGCAAACGTACTCGGTGCCAAAGTTGGCGTGGCACAGCATGATGCCGTCGACGCCCTCGGCGCGGAACTTCTTGACGATAGGCTCGATATGGCTGTCGTCAAACAGCAGGCCCTCGTCGTTAATGTCGTCGATGTCCACGATGTCGACACCGATCTCGCGCAGGCGGTCAGCCGTCAGGCCGCGATACTTAAGCGCGTCCGGCGCGCTAAAGATGCTGCGGCGCGTGGGCACAAAGCCGAGCTTAATCTTATCCATGTACGTCCTCCCCTAGTTACATGTTCAGTAAACAGACGCGTGTTTCGTTTTGTTCTGTTTACTAAATGTTTTACTCTTTTGTTTAGAAGTGTAACGCGAAATACCCGTAAACGGTAGAGAAATCAGCCTAAACGGTATGTAAACAAACTGAACATACAAGGGGAACAAAAGAGGGCCCCGAAGGGCCCTCCCTATCCGCACATGTATGTAAACGAATCAACACCGCCCTGTTACCGCGAGTACACCACCCACGGTGATAAGCCGGCAGCAAAGTCCGTGGCTACGCGCCCATCTTGCGATAGACGTCCACGAACTCCTTGGCAAGGATGCCAAAGCCCTCGGCGCTCATCAGCTGATCCTCGGCATGGACGACCAAAAGATCGATGCTCAGGTTCTCACCGGCGGCAGTCTGCTGGACAAGGCCACCATGGGCAGCGTGGCCCTCGGCATAGTGCTGCTGGCCTTCCGTGATCTTTGCCTCGGCCTCTTCGAACTTGCCGTCACGAGCTAGATGAATCGCATCGATATAGCAGCTGCGCGCGCAACCGACGCCTGCAATGATCTGAAAACTCTGAAGCTGAATCTCTTCTGCCGTCATACTTACAGCCCCATCAGTTCCTTGGCCTGAGCCAGAGCCTTGACGCCGTCCATCATGCCGTAGGTGGTCATGGGAATTACGCCGACCGGAACCCCGGGGCATGCGGCGCAAACTTCATCCTTGGCATAGCCAACCTGCGGCCCAAGCAGAATGCAGTCGGCATTGCGGCCAATGGTGGCAGCCTCGTTGACGGCGTGAGCGGACACCTCGCACTCCAGGCCCTCGGCGTCGGCGGCCTTCTTGATGTTCTTCATGATGATGCTCGTGGACATGCCGCCAGCGCACATAAGAACGATGTTTTTCATTGCAGTTCCTTTCCTGTAACCCCTCACAGGGACTTATATGTTTCGGCGATCAACGCGATCGGCCGAACCTTCGAACTTGTGGACAATGACCTACTCGGCAGAAGCCTTTGCAGCAGCTTCCTCGGCCAGTGCCTCCTTATCGGCCATCTTGACGAACGGGATAAACAGCAGTCCGACCAGCAGGATTGCGGCGAGGACGATTGCGACCAGGCCAATGCCGCCCGTAAAGAAGTTGCTGATGGGCAGCGGCACGACAAACGGCATGGAAATGGTCGGGTTAAATGCATTGCCCAGACCGAGCATCAGGCCGACGGCGGCAGCAATGCAGGCCACGGGCTTGAGCAGGATGTAGGGGATGAACATATAAGGGTTCATGGCAATGGGCGTACCGAAGATGATGGGCTCGGAGATGTTGAAGAGTGCGGGCACCAGGGCAATCTTGGAGAGGGCCTTGTAGCGCTCGGACTTGGCCGTGAGCAGCGCAAGCTCCATGCCAAGGGCGTCAACAGAACCGACAGAGAACATGATGATGAACGACAGGTACGGCAGTGGCTGGCCGGCAACGAATGCCTCGGTGTTGGCAAGAGCGCAGGCCTGGATAACCGGCATGTACACGCTCATCAGGACGCTGGGGTGGATACCAAAGAAGAACAGCAGGTTGCACAGCGTAAAGTAAATGACAACGGCCCAGGGGCTGGAGCCCAGGAACATAACGGGAGTGGCAATGGTGCTGTTGATGAGGTTAAAAACATCGCCGAAGCTCGTCATGCCCATGCCCCACTTAACCAGAGCAGCCGTGGTGAAGATGACGATGGCGCAGAACATCGGAGACAGCGAATCGGTAACGAACTGAGGGACGGAATCGGGCATGGGGATGGCGATATGCTTCATAAGGAAGTTAAGCGCCTTCGGCACGATCAACGCCACGAGCAGCGCAACGAACAGACCCGAGCTGCCCAGATAACGGGTCACGATAAACGTCGAGCCGTCCTCGGCATGGCCAAGAGGAATCAGCAGGAGCAAAACGCCAATAGCCGCAACCGTCGACGTAAGGCCTTTGTTCCCGAGCACCTTGCCGTAGGAGTACGAGACCGAGGCGCACATGTAGATGGCGCCGAGGTTCATGGTAACGACCAGTACGTCGGTAATCGTCGCCGACATGCCGGTGCTGGCAAGGAACGCCTGCAGCGGCGGGATCGGCAGCCCGTTGATAATGGAGAGCAGCGCCACGCCCAGCGTAACGGGCATGGTCGCCATCATGCCGGACATAAGGCCCTTTACGACGTTAAAGCTACTCACTTTGTGGGCAATGGGGCCCACGTGCTTCTCGAGGAAGCCCTGCATCGAATCGAGAACGCTCATTTGTGTTCACTGATCCTCTCTAAACGAATCATCTAGCTGTCAAACGGGAAATTGCGGCCGACTCTTTCCCGCCTATGACCAATGGAAATATGGTTACGCCTTGAGCTCGAGGACGAGGAGCCAATCCCCAACCCCGGGTTTGTCAGGCAGGGTAATGCTGTCCGTGACGGCAAGGGCGTCCTCGCCGTCACGGTATGCGCCCGTGCGAGGGTTAAACCATCGGCTTGCATAGGCAGCGCCCGTCGGCACACCCTCGATAGCAAGCTTTTGGCGCACGGTATCGCCAAAGTACGCGACGATGCGCGAAAGGTCCTGGTTGGCGGTTGCCAGCGGAGCCTTGTTGGCAAACAGGTTGCCCGCATCGGTCGTTTCGTAGGGAGCAAGCTCCCAGAAGTGATTGTCTTCGTAGAAGGAACGCATGTAGCCCATCTGGACCGCACCTTCTCCGTCTACCGCCTGGGCCCAAGTAATGCCAAAGCGGTTGAAGATTGCCATAAAGGGGTCGAGCTCCTCAGGGCTTTCCCACACGTTGTCCCAGATTCCCTGGGCTCCGTAGGTATAGCCGGCGCCGCCGGCCTGCATGCAGATATACGCCACGCGGCGCAGCATGTCTGCGGTGCACAGGCGCGTACCCATCTCCTCGAGCGTCGAGCAAAACTCGTAGAGCGCCTCGCCCTCAACGAAGGGCTTGTCGTCATGAGCTGCCAGATAGTCAAAGTAGTCGCTTGCCTTGATGAGGTAATCGCCGTGACCGGCCTGGTTGAGCGTAAAGTCCATCCAGGGTTCATCCTGGTAGTAATCGGCAAAGGGGCGCTCGTTGGTATAGTGCGCCGTCGCCAGATGACCATAGCCGTCGCGTGCCTCAATCTCCAAGGCGACCTCACGCCAGCCGTCAAGCATGGCGGCTCGACCTTCTTTGCGGTATCCGGCAACCTCGCCGGCAAGCGTCCACACCATCGGATATGCACCGTAGCGCGCCACCAGGTAGCGGGCGAGATGCTTTTGGTGTTCCACGGCATGCTCGCCGAGAATGGCAAACGCCCACGCTTGCCCAAGTGCGTTCACTAAGCCCGCATCGGCAATATAGGCCATGCGGCGGTCGAGCTCCCGCTGGTAGAAGGCCACATTAGGCACATCTTCCACGCCCTTGGCCATGCCACCGTCAATCCAATAGCGATCTCCTGCGCCCATGTCAGAGCGCAGGTTGGTCTGATAGACGGTAAAGCCCTGCTCGGCACGTAGGTCGACCATACCGCGAAATTGGCTCGTCATGCCGGGGTGGTTCGACGCATCCCAGCTCTCACGGTAGGCAAACTCCCAATGGGTATCGCCCAGCCAAAAGAACGGCGTACCATCTGAATAGGCAAACATGCGCGAATCGTCTGCAACGCGGATAAAACCGTGGCGATACAGATCGAGGTCGCCCGCGTACGGCACGGCCTCGACGCGGCCCGTGCAGCCATTAAGACCGGTCTGCTCGGGAGCCTCGATAACATAGTTCCAGGCACCCAGCTCGGTCGGGGCAAACGACACGCAGTAGGTACGCCCACCATCCCAGTAGGCCTCGCGGCGAATTACCCTGCCACTCGAGCCGGTGAACTCCGCCCAAATCTCAACATCCAAAAACGGGTTATCGAACGAACAGGCGCTCTCAAACGTCAGAACAACCGGTCGCCAAATCTCGGCAACGGCATCTTGATTCAACGTCATATCCATTGCAGACCCCTCTCTGGTCTTAGTCTTGCTAGTTCAGTCCTCGCTCACGGGCGGATGCCATGGCAAAGTCAACAATCGCCTGGACATCTTCGGCACAAATAAAGCCTTGTGACACCTCGATCGCCGTATCGCGCTCACATAGAGCGCGATAGTTTTCGAGCGACCCGTACAGCTCTTTGAGCATCGATGCCGAGAACGACTCCATGTGGCCAAACAGCCCGTCCTTATCGCTCGTCTTATCGACCGTGCCCTGCCCCGGCTCCACCAAGCTCGTGTTGGAGTAGCGGGCAAACGGATGCTCGAGCAGGCAGGTGCGAAGTCCGCCCTTGGTATTTCCCAGGGCATCCTTTACGTTCTCGCCGTTCGCGTCCAGCTCAATGCGTGGACAGGTTGCCGGAGCCGAACCCGTACGTACCCAGCGGAACAGGTTACGGAATGCAGCATGGAACAGATACTGCGACGGATAGGCGTTTGCCTCGGCATGCTTACCGACATACACCGGCAGATGGTCGATACGCTTAAGATCCTCGTCGTCTTGGTAATAGTCGACGTAACTCCACTGCGTATCGTGGGAAGCACCCGTCACCTCGTACAGCCGGTATTTAAAATCGGGGTCGTCGCTATCGGGCATAAGCGTGCGCCAACTCTCAAAGCGACCGTTCTCGCTTTCGGTCTGAAGGGCGATAAACGGCTCCTCGACGTGCTCCACACGCAGTAGATGGTGTGCGTATCCCCGGCTGCATTCATACTGGTTGACGGGAATGCACATCGAATGGATGCCGCCGCCAGACAGGTATCCGTCAAACACGCGGCCGTCACGGCGCACCTCCTCGCGATAGGCAAAACTGTTAAGGTAGCGGAACAGATAGGCGCCGGACTGAGACCATCCTGTAAGGCAAATTGCCTGGCGAGGATAGTCGCGGATCGGGTTAAGGTCGGAGTCTCCGCGCAAGAGCCACGCAAGATCGGTCAGCATATCCCAAAACAGGCCAGTCTCGTAGGAGATGTCCATGTCGGGAAGCGCGCCGTCGCGTTCGAGCTGCTTCGGATCGTAGTCAAAGGGGCGCTCGGGAGTCGGGTTTGCCCAGCTCATGAAGGCATAGCGATCGGGATTGAATTCCTTGAGCTTGGCGATGGTGTTGGGCTTGCTGGTAATGCCCACATAGATATCGCCAGAGCGCACGAACTCGCCGTGACCCAGAATCCACATGCGCTCGATTTCCATAAACGATGTGGGATTGATGATCTCCACGACCACATTGCCACTCGCTTGCGCCGGATCTTTCGGAGCACGAACAACGATTCGATTGGAATAAGGAGCGTCGGCAGTCATGACCTCCACGCCGCCGTCTTCGTCGGCGGTGCGATACACGTTGGCGGTACCGTCAACGCGATACTCGCGCTCGACGTAATCCTTTGCGCTCAGATGACAGTAGCGCTCGGCGCTCGAAAACGGATAACTCTCATCCGTAATGGGCATTTCGAAAATACCGCTGATCATCTCGTCCCCCTTGTTGTTGCGTTTGCTGAGACAAACTCTACTGGGGGCGCTACTTAACTTCTATTGATTCTTAAGTTGAATTACTAAATATTTAGCTTAATAAACAGCCTGGTGTTAAGCTCATGGTAAGTTCACAAACGTTAGGAAACACCATGGCCGTTACTGCAAAACAAATCGCTGACCAGCTGGGAATTTCGGCAGCGGCCGTTTCCCTTGCACTTAACAATCGACGCGGCGTAAGCGAAAAAACACGGCAGCTGGTACTTAGCACCGCCGAAGCTCTAGGTTACGACTTTAGCAAGATTAAGTTCGAGCGCCAAAAGAGCGGAACCGTTGCCTTGGTTGCCTTTAACCGGCGCCGCATCTTTGCGCGCCCTTTCTTCGCCGATATGCTCGCCGGAGTCGAGGGCGCTCTTAGACACGCGGGATTCTCGTTTTCGCTGGTGAACTACTCACCGTTCGAAAACACTCAGCAACAGATCGCCGACATCGCCGAAGCGCAATATGATGGTGTCATCATCCTTGCAACTGAGATGTTCGAATCGGATTTTATGCCGTTTGCATCGCTGGACTGCCCTCTGCTGCTGTTGGACTCATGCATGAGCGCTGGGGTCGATACGGTCAAGATCGACAACGCCGCCAGCATGATGCTAGCCGTGCAGTACCTGCATTCAAAGTATGGATCTGTCCCCGGGCTGTTAACGACGCCCGTTACCGTGGGCAACTTCACCGAACGACGCTTCGCCTACGAACACGCCATCGGTCAGCTATCGGGCTCGGAAAAGTGCGGCATCATCCACGAACTCGCCGTCGCTCCAGATGAGGCATACGCCGACATGCTCGACATTATTGATTCGGGCGAACCCCTCGCCCAAAACTACGTCGCTGTCTTTGACGATATAGCTATTGGGGCCATGAAAGCCTTTATCGAGCGTGGTTATCGCGTGCCCGATGACGTACGCATCGTCGGCTTCGACAACAACGCCGGCGGAACCTACGTGCAGCCACAACTGACCACGCTCAATGTTCCTTCGGAGTATATGGGCGCCGTCGCCGCACGGCGCCTCGTCGAGGTTATCGACGAGGCCGAGCACCACCCGCTCAAGATCGAGCTGGGGGCATCGCTCATCAAGCGCCGTTCTGCCTAGAGCTCGCGCACGCTCTGGCGCTCGACAAAATAGGTCGAGACGGCCGTTTTGCAGGTATAGCTCTTGGGATTGCGGATGTTGCCCACCAGACGGCGCACCGCGATCTCGCCCACCTCGTGCTTGGGAACATGCACCGTGGTGAGTGGCGGGTTGGAGAAGGCGCCCAAAGACAGATCGTCAAAGCCGATGATCGAGACATCCTCGGGCACGCGAATACTGTGCTCGTTGAGCGCGCGCATGGCACCCACGGCGAGCACGTCGTTCTCGGCAAAGAAAGCCGTTGGCAGGTCGTCGTGCGAGGCATTGTCGAGCCACGCGCCCATATCGCGATAAGCGCCCTCGAGCGTGGTGCCCAGCGTGACGCGCCATGCCGGATTGGCCTCGAGGCCCGCATCCTCAAGCGCTTGGCGATAGCCGCGCTCGCGGTCCTTAAAGTTGCGGATGCGAAGGTCGCCCGCCAGATAGCCGATTTGCTTGTGACCTTTCTCGATAAGGTAGTCCACGGCGCGCAGTACCGAATCGGTGTTGGCAATGACCACGGCATCAAAGTATTGACGATCGCTCCAGCCGTCGAGCACGATCAGGTGAGCGGCAGCGTTGGCAAACAAGGCGTAGTCTTCCTCACCCAGCTCGGTACCCATCAGCACGATAGCAGCGGACGGATCGGCGATCAGGCCCTCGACCTGCGGACGTACGGCGTCAAGATCGCTAAAGTCGAGCGAGACAAAGCTCGTGCTCATGCCGTGGCGACGCGCCTGGCGCTCCACGCCCTCAATAACCGCGGGGTGAAAGGTGCTCTCGTCCAGGATGGCGCCCGTCTTGCGCGCAAGCACAAACTGGATGCTCTCGAGCTGCGTCGACTGCTGGTAGCCGAGCGACTGTGCGCACTCCAGGATGACCTTGGCGGTCTCCTCGCTCACGCTGCGCTTGCGGTTGAGCGCGTTGGACACGGTCGCAGGCGAAAAACCGGTGATGCGGCTGATTTCGCGGACACTTGCTTTGGCCATTGTTCCCCCTAGTAACGGTCGCGGTCGAGCATCGTGGCCTGACCGCCCCGTGACTCGACAACTAAACGACCGCAAATTCAATCTAAACAGAATAGTAAATGTTTAATAGCTAGTTTAGCCTGTTGTCAAGCGAAGCGACGCGACTATTCCCCCAACGGGCACATTTACTCGGTAGCTAAAAAGCCCCGTCCCAAATTGACTACATGGGGCGGGGCGCGGAAATCATTTAGCCAAGAACACGGGCCATGCGCGTCTTGAACTCGGACAGGAAGCGCGGGGCGTCGACGGTCAGCGCCACGAGTGCGCCCTTGTCGGGATCGGCCACACGGCGCTCATCGCAGATGGTGCGGCCGCGATACTCGCCGAGCAGGTCGACGCGCAGGTTACAGCCGAGCGCACCCACGAGCGTGGGGTCGATCGCCACGGCAACGGCCAGCGGATCGTGCAGCGCACAACCACCCAGGTAGGGTGCGTTCATCTCGTACGAGCCAATGTAGTGCTCGACCATGCTCGCAAATGCGCAGCCCGCCATGGTGCCCGAGCCCGTCCAGCCGGCAATGTCGCGGCGTGTGAGCACCACGCGATGCGTCACGTCCAGACCCACCATGGTGAGCTTACGGCCCGAGCGCAGCACCGCGTCGGCTGCCTCGGGGTCGCTCGCCATATTGGCCTCGGCGCCCGCGCTCACGTTGCCGGGCACGGTAAGGGCACCGCCCATCACGACCACGCGGCCGATGGACATCATCGCCGCCGCATCGCGCTCCAGGGCGAGCGCCAGGTTGGAGAGCGGGCCAGTCGCCACGTAGACCAGATCGGGACCATAGGTGCGCGCGGCATCGATCAGATAATCGACCGCAGCGTTGCCGTCGGCCGAGGTCGCCCCCACCGGCTCGTAGGGCGACGCGGGCACGCTCGCGCCGCCGATGCCGTTCTTGCCGTGAATGAGCGCGGTGGACGCCGGCGGCGTATAGGGCTCAGTCGCCTGCAGAGGACGGTCGGCACCCAGGTACACCGGAACCTCGGGGCGACCCAGCAGATCGAGCACCGCCAGGCAATTGTGCGCCGATTGCTCGACGCGCACGTTACCAAAGCACGTGGTGATGCCCACGAGCTCCATCTCGGGGCTCGCGATGGCATAGGCCAGCGCCATCGCATCGTCAACACCCATATCCAGATCAAGGATCAGCTTCTTGATTGCCATTGTTCTACTCCGCTTCTCCGTCTTGTACTAAATCGTCTAAATCAAACACGCGCTCAACTTCGGCGCGCGTGGGAATCGATTGCTGAGCGCCCAGGCGCGACACCGTCACTGCCGAGGCGCGAGCACCCGCGGCCATGCACTCAAAGAGCGGCAAGCCCTCTAGGCGAGCCGCCGCCAACGCGCCGATAAACGTATCGCCGGCGGCCGTGGTATCGACTACCGTACTCGAAAGTGCCGGCATGCGCAGCAGCTCACCGCCATCGCCGAGCGTAACCGAGCCGGCACCGCCCAACGTGATGACCGCGGCGCCGGCGCCCTTGTCGAGCAGCGCATTGAGCGCGGCGACGCAACTCACATCATCCGTGGGCAGAATGCCCGTCAGAACCTGGCACTCGGTCTCGTTGGGACAGACCAGGTCGACCGCAGGCCAGACCTCCGCAGGCAGCTCGCAGGCAGGCGCCGGATTAAAGACCGTATAGAACCCCAGCTCGTGAGCGCAAACAAGCGCCTCGGCCGTCGCCGCAAGGTCACATTCGCCCTGGGTGATAAAGACGCTTCCGGCAGTCGGGGCAATCTCGCTGGCGTCGCCGTCGAGCTCATGGGCCACCAGACGCCTCAGCGCGCAGGCAACGTCCGCGCCCGCAAGCACATGGTTGGCGCCCGGTGACAGTATGATGCGGTTGTCGCCCTCGCAGCGAATGATGGTCGCCGTTCCCGTCTCCACGTCATCGCGATGCACTACAAAGTCACAGTCCACGCCGGCGTCTTGGAGCCCCGCCACGAGCGACGCGCCGAACGCGTCGCGACCGACCGCGCCGATCATGTGCGTGCACGCGCCCATACGCGCGGCAGCTACGGCCTGATTGGCGCCCTTGCCGCCGGCGTTGGTGATAAACCCGCTGCCGCCGACGGTCTCGCCCGCACGCGGTATGCGCTCGCACGCCACCGAAAGGTCCATGTTCATACTGCCGAACACCGCAACGATGCCGCGATCTGCCATGGAAACCTCCTCATCTGCGGGCCTTATGCCCACCGTCGGCCGTCGATCGTGCACTCTCGCACCCCCTATAACTTTAGTTCACTTTGATGTGGACGCGCGCTTGAGCTTGCGCCAGCAGCAAGCATTCACAGGAGCAGGCAGTTACAATGAAGGCGTGCTGATTATTCTCGTCATTGGATGATGTTTTATGGAACAACTCTCGCAATCGGGCTCGCGCGGTCGACGCCGCACGGGCAACGAGCCGGCGCCGCACGAACGCGTGAAGGGCGAACGCCGTGCCAACGAGCCGCGACGCACCGCGAGCCCCCATCGCGCTTCTGCTAACAACGCGGGCCGCGCCAACACTCCCGCCGCGGAGCAGACGCCTGCTCGCCCCAAGTCCCGCTACATCCCTGCGCTCGACGGTCTGCGTACGCTCGCCGTCGTCGCAGTGGTGCTCTATCACCTTAACCTCACGTGGGCTCAGGGCGGCCTGCTTGGCGTCACGATCTTCTTTGTGCTTTCGGGCTATCTGATCACGCGCTTGCTGCTCAACGAAGTCGCTAAGACTGGCCGCATCGACCTCAAGAGCTTCTGGATTCGCCGCATCCGTCGCCTGGTCCCCGCCGTGGTGACCGTCGTGGTGGTGACCTGTGCTCTGTGCACCGTCTTCAACCACGTGATGCTCACCAAGATGCGCCCCGACATCCTGCCGTCGCTGTTGTTCTTCAACAACTGGTGGCAGATTGCCCAAAACGTCTCGTACTTCAATGCTCTGGGCGACCCCTCGCCGCTCACGCACTTTTGGTCGCTTGCCATCGAGGAACAGTTCTACCTGATTTGGCCGCCACTGCTGTTTGCCATGGTATCCATGCATGTGAGCAAGCCCAACACGCGCCGCGTGGTTCTGGGCCTAGCTGCTGTCTCCGCCATCGCCATGATGGTGCTTTACAACCCTGCCGCCGACCCCAGCCGCGTGTACTACGGCACCGACACCCGTGTGTTCTCGCTGCTGCTGGGTGCCTGGATGGCCTTTATCCCCGATCGCGACCTGGCGCCGGTGCGTCTCGCTCATCGTTTGGGGCTCAATCGCCTGGCTGGCGCCGCCAAGCACGGCAAGAACGCCGTGGGCAAACCTGGCGAGAAGGCCGACGAATCAGCCGAGACTGCCCCGGCACAGCCGAGCGCCCTCGTGCGCTTTTGGTCCTCGCCCGCATCCATCGATGTGTTGGGCGTCGTGGGCCTGGTTGGCCTTGCCGCCATGGTCGCGCTCACCAACGGCTACACCGCGTTCCAGTATCGCGGCGGCACGCTGTTATGCTCCACCCTCACGCTCATGGTCATCGCGGCCTGTGTGCAGCCCCAGGGAATGGTTGCCCGCGCGCTGTCCGCCGAGCCGCTCGTGTGGGTTGGCAAGCGCTCGTACAGCATCTACCTGTGGCACTATCCCCTGCTGTTGCTCATGAACCCGGTCGCCAACATCAACGATACACCGTGGTGGCAGTACATTTTGCAGGTGCTATTGGTGGTCGCCGTGGCCGAATGCTCATATCGCTTTATCGAGACGCCGTTTAGAAAGGGCGCCTTTGGGCGCACCGTATCCGAGTTCCGCGACGGCACCGCCACGCCCGCCAACTGGGTGCGCGCGCACGTCCCTGCCTGTGCAGCCTGCGCTGTCGTGTTGGTCGTTGCACTGGGCGGCCTGATCTTTGTGCCCGAGACGTCTGCGCTGAGCGGCGAGGGCGCCGAAGTTCTGAACAAGGAAGCCAAGAACGCCGCACCCACCGACCAGCAGGCGGCCGACGACACCGACAAGGACAACGACGGCTTCCCCGACGGCTCCTACGACCTGTTGATGATCGGTGACTCCGTGTCGCTGCGCGCCGTTGATTCCTTTGACGGCGTGTTCCCGCACAGCCATATCGATGCCGAAAAGGGCCGCCAGTTTGATGCGGGCCGCGCGACATTTGAGGGCTATATCCAGCAGAACCTTGCCGGCAAGATCGTGGTCTTTGCCCTGGGCACCAACGGTTTGGTAACGGACGCCCAGGTCGACGCAATCATGGCCGACGCCGGCGAGCAGCGTATTGTCGTGTTTGTAAACACGCGTAGCCCGCAGCCGTGGGTCGGGTCCACGAACCAGGCCATCGCCAACGCCGCAACGCGCTACAAGAATGTACGCGTTATCGACTGGTACGGGTACAGCACCAACCGCAACGACCTGTTCGACGGCGACGGCACGCACCTGTCGACCACCGGCGTAACCGAGTACCTCAACCTGATCCACGATGCAGTCAAGAAAGACCTGCCCGTGCACCCCGAGGACCACGTCAACGATCCGCAGCCGGCAGCCGTCAAGTCCGCCGGCGACGCACTCGTCAATGCCCTCGCCTACAAGCCGCACAAGCTGGGCATCGACAAGTAACGCGCAGCAAAATCTGCGTACACCCGCAGGGGGGGGCGTCGGCCACGGCCGACACCCCCCCTGCGGCAGTTAGGGGCGCTCCTTAACTGCCGGCACCTGGAGGCACTCCTGGCGCGGCCAATGAAGACCTCTGCGGATGAATTCCAAGCCGCTCCGCCGCTCCAGACATCATTTCCGCGCCTCGCGCCTGCCCCAAACAATCAAAACAAGCCCTTTTCGCCGCAACCTCAAAGGTCCGTGGGCAAAAAAGGGCAAATATGAGTACTGTTACCATTTTAGTAGCAGACAAAATCCCCCAAAATGACGTCCGGGCGAGCCCTACAGCCCCTTAAAGCAGCCAACCTGACTGGTTTAAGGCGTATTGGAGCCAATTTTAATGGACATACTATAGATTATGTTCATTATCTTCTTCGATGTAAATGCTATTCACTTAGCAACAGTACTCATATTTGGCATTTTTTGCCCACTGCCATATAACTAGCACCCTATAGCAGACAAAAAACAGGCCGCAACCCATCGCTGCAGCCTGTTCGGAGGCAAAAGTGGGCGCTAAGCGCTGTAGCCCATCGCCTGTAGGACAAACATGACGACCGTCAACACCGTAATCACGCCGATAGTCGCCCACGTGAGCACGTTCCATACGCGGCCGTTGCGGTTGGCGCCCATAATGTGGCGATCCGCCGCGATAACCACCTGGAATACCAAGACTACGGGCAGCAGCACGCCGTTGATGACCTGCGAGGTCATCATAATCTGGAACAAATCGACGCCAGGCATGAGCACCAACACGGCAGAAATGCCGATGATGGCCGTAATGATGCCGCGGTAAACCGGGGCCTCGTCCCAGCTGCGATCGGCGCCGCGCTCCCAACCAAAAGCCTCGCAGATAGCACTCGACGTAACACCCGGCAGCACGCAGGCAGCCAAAAAGCTCGCTGCGACCAGGCCCGAGGCAAACAGCACCGTGGACCACTGACCCGCGATGGGCTCCAGCGCGCGGGCGGCATCGGCGGCATCGCTAATCTGAATACCCGCCGGGAACAGCACCGTACCGGTCGTGATGATAATGAAGCCCGCAATGATATCAGCAGCAATCGAGCCGCTCACGGTATCAATACGCTGCAGCACGATGTCGTCCTCGCCCGCATTCTTATCGACCACGTTGTTCTGAGCCAAGAAGATCATCCACGGCGCGATGGTGGTACCGATCGTTGCGACCACGAGCGACACGTAGCTGGGGTCATTTTGAATGTTAGGCACGACCAGGTCGACCGCGACCTCACCCCAGTTGGGGCCAGCCATAAACGCGGCGACAATATAGGTCACGAACACGCAGCTCACCAGCAGCAGAATCTTCTCGATGCGCTGGAAGCTGCCCGACATGGTAAGCATCCACACCAGCAGCGCCACCAGCGGCACCGAAATGCCCGCCGGCACGCCAAAGAGAGCAAGGCCGCTGGCGATGCCCGCGAACTCCGAAATGGTCACAGCCGTGTTGGCGATCAACAGCGCCGCCATAGCAAGTACACTCTTGCGCACGCCAAAGCGCTCGCGAATGAGCGATGCCAGGCCCTTGCCCGTGACGCAGCCGCAGCGCGCCGCGGTCTCCTGCGTCACGATGAGCAGCACAGTCATGACGGGAAGCATCCAGAGCATCTTGTAGCCATAGCTGGCGCCCGCGCTGGAATACGTTGCAATGCCGCCGGCGTCATTGCCCGAAAGCGCCGCCAGCAGACCGGGACCCATAGCGCCAAAGATGGCCGCGATGGTCAACTTTTGCTTGGTGCCCGACTTTTGCTTGGTATTTTGCACGCGACCACCTAACCCATGACCGACATGGTGAGCAGCACCGCAGCGGCGCAGTACGCTACGCACGAGATCATGACGGCAATAACGTTCATGGCGGTGCCCGACGTGTTGAGGTCATGCTCGTCACGCCAGAACAGCACCATCAGGTAAATCACGGCGCTCATGTTGCCAACCAGGCAAATGATGGCAGCGATATTAAAGCACCCGGTAAAGAGTTGCTTCTCAAACATGGGCGCATCGGGGAACGCAGCGGTGCGCACCAGCTGGGCGCACAGATAGGTCACGAGTGACAGAATCAGGCCCATGCCCGTGCTCTGGAAGAAGAACCCCAGATACGGCTTGGGCTCGTCGTCGTGACCGTCATACTCCAGGAAGTAGTTCTTGACGAACGACACCATACGCGAGGCAGCCAGCAACACGAGCGGCATGGCGCACATGGGGAACACCACCAAACGCGCGGAGCCCAGCGCCGTCCCCAGCACCGTTGCCATGATGCACGAGGCGATGCCCCACACGACGACCCAGTACTGACGATGCACGAACCAGCTGAGCACGTTCGTCGAGTCGTCCGACGCGCTATCGCCCGAGCCGACACCGGCGATCTGCAGGTCCTCCTGATGCTCCTCGGCAATAACGTCCATGGCGTCGTCGAAGGTCACGATGCCCAGGATATGACGGTTCTCGTCGCAGACAGGGATGGCAACCAGGTCGTACTTGGTCATCTCGTCCGTCACGTCTTCCTGGTCCTCGTCGGGTGACACGTAGACCAGATCGCGATAGGCGAGCTGGCCCAGCGTGGCGTCGCGGTCGGCCACGATCAGCGTGCGCAGCGAAAGCACGCCCGTCAGCATGCCGCTCGGGTCCTCGGTATAGACGTAATAGACGCTCTCAAAGTCCTCGTCGAGCTTGCGAATCGCCTCGATGGCGTCACCGACCGTTGCCGTGGCGGGCAGCGAGACAAACTCCGAGGTCATGATGCGGCCGGCGGTGTTGTCCTCGTAGCCCAGCAGATTACGAATCGCCTTCTCCTCCTTGACGCCCATCAGGCGCAGGAGCTTCTCGGCCTTCTCATAATCGAGTTCGTCGATCAGGTCGGCAGCGTCGTCCGGGTCCATCATGGCCAGCATCGACGATGCGTCGGTATCGGACAGGCCCTCGAGCATCTCGGTCATAAGCTCGTCGTCATCGAACTCCGAGATGGCCTCGGCGGCCTGGGCAGTATCGAGCTGCGCAAACACCTGCGCACGCAGGCGCGGGTCGAGCTGCTCGATAATGTCGGCGATGTCGGCAGGGTGCAGCTCGCCGAGCGTCTTGTGCGACACCGAGAGTTGAATGTTCTTGGTCGAGCGGTCGAGCAGGTCCATGTAGGACCAAGCGATGATGTCCTCACTGAGCGGCTTGCCCAGGTGCTTCATAAAGCCTTCGACGATATGCTCGAGCGCGGGGCTGATGGCGCGTAGCAGACCGCGGGCACCGACCTCGGCGCCCAGCAGGCGCAGCTGGTTTTCGCCCGACATGGAAAACTTGATGTCGTTTACGCGCACGACCTTCATGCCCTGCGTGTCGACAATCTGCTTGTTGAGCACGTCGCGGGCAAGCAAGAGTTCGGTCGGCTGCAGGTACGAAAAACGGATTTCGGTGGCCGACGTCTTAAGGTGTACACCCGTCTCGTCGATACGGTCGACCCATTTGCGCCAGCTGATCATAAACGGCGTCTTGCCGGGACCGCGGAACGCGAGCGACGTCACGTGTGGAAAAACTTCGCCGGTAGCAATACCAAAATCGTTGACCACGCCGAGCTTTTCGCCATCGACGTCCAAGACCGGCAATTTGAGCATCTCACTCAGATAATTCAATGGTGCTCCCCATCATTATTCCTCCGAACGCGGCCGCGCGTGCGGCGTCCGGGGGCTTCTGGATATGTATACGCATGCGCGGGCGGCACGCCGCTCGACGCTTACACCCCGTGCATGCGCAAAAAGCACCTGCATGGGGTCATCGACTGTATGGTCGAGGTTTGGATTTCACCTGTAACCTTTCTCTTGACCCTCATTAACCGCAGTAACTATAGCATCAGCATCGCGCTGCGGCACCGAATTTATGCGCTGCACATTGCAGGCATACCAAACGCTGACGTATCCGTGACATAGAGCCGGATGAGCACGGTGGGACAAAGCGATTAAGACCGTCCTAAACGACCAGTCGTTTAAGCATGTCACCAATGGCTACTCTGTGGCGTCGTCGTCCTCGGGGAGTTGGGGGAACACGGCGTTTTTGGGCATGGAAACCTTGGTGAGCGAGGTGAGCTTTTTGCTCAATGCCGTGTCCGTCTTGACCAGGTCGCTGAGCGTCACGATCTTGTAGCCGTCGGCGACAAGGCCATCGATAATCTGCGGCAGCGCCTCGAGCGTCTGCTCGGCGCACTCATCGCTATCGGTGAGCAGCACAATATTGCCCGGCGTCATCGAGTCGAGCACGGTCGATACTTGCTCGTCAGCGCCGTTGAGCAGCCAGTCGCCCGAATCGATATTCCACGAAACCACGGCGGATACCAGGTCCATCGAGTCGATCCAGTTTTGCTCGTCAAACGCGGCGTAGGGGGCGCGCAGCAACATCGTCTCGACGCCGGTCGCCGACTTAATCGCCTCGGTGCCCTTCGTGATCTGCTTGCGCACCGTCTCGCGATCCTCGCCCTTGAGCGAATCATCGCTGTAACTGTTGGAACCGATCTCGCACCCGGCATCGACAATCGCTTTGGCAGTAGCGGGCGAGGCTTCCGCGGCATCGCCCGAAAGGAAGAACGTCGCCGTGACGCCCTTTTCCTTGAGCACCTGCAAGATCTGCTTGGTCGCGCCGCTCGGACCCTCGTCAAATGTCAGGGCCACGTACTTTTCGTTGCCCTTGGGCGCTACGCTTGCGCACTCGACCACGCAGTCGGTGGCGGGCACGACCTCGCCGCGGTCCTGCGTCTTGCCCGACTGCTCGCCGACCCATACCTCGGAGCGGCCCTGAACACCCCAGGTTTTGACATACTCAATGGCACCCGTGCCCTCGACCTTAAGCTTTGGCTCGATAGTCGTGGCCTGGACCTCGTGCTTTTCGTACACGTTGCGGCCGTCCTTGACCGTCACCTTCTCGCCGCCCTCAAGCTCGCGACTGTCCCATTTGCCTTGCTTCACGCGCTTGCCGTCGACCTTCACCGACAGCTTTTCGCCGCCATGGCGCTTGAGCACGCTGTCGTCGACGGCCAGAAGATCGCCGGCGTCGTACGTTTCGGTCAGGCTTTGATCGTCGATAAGATTCTGCAACGTAGAGCCCACGCGCACCGCGGTCTTTTGCCCGTTGAGCTCCACGTCCACGCTGCGGTTGACGTAGCCCACGACGGCAGCGATAAACAGTACGAGCGCGCAACCCACGGCGATGAGCGCATAGGGCAGGCGGGACGGTCGGCGCGGTGAGCGCCCGTTGCCGATGCGCGCGCTGCGATCGCTAAACCCACGGCTATGGTTGAGGTACATCGCGCCGGGCTTACGGCGACGTCGACGCTGGCCGCTGGGCAGCTGCCCCAGGTCGCGGCGCGCCGTCGGACGCGCACCCGAGGGCCCGTTTAAGTTAGATCCGTTTTGGCGCATATGCCCCCCCCATAAACACAGCGAGCCGGAGCAACATGTCTCCGGCTCGCCTCCCATCATTTGGTACGTCGCTATTTGCTAGCTTTTGACGAGCCCCCGCTCGCCTTTTGATATTCGTCCTTAAAGGCCTTGAACATACCGCGCGTCTTGCCGAGCTGTTTGCCCAGTGCGCGGCTGCCCTTGTCCACGGCGACCGATCCCTTGTCATCGAGCACCTTGGCGCCCTTCTTGACCTTATCGCCCACCACGACGCTGGCCTCGGCAGCCTTGGCGGCCGCGCCGCCCGAATACCCGAGCGTCTTGACCTCGTCCGAGACAATCATCGCGCCGTTCTCGTAGCCGCGCAGCATCGTCGGCGGCACCTGCGTGTCGCCCACCAGCACGCTCGAAGCGGCACCGGCGGTCACATAGAACGTCTGTACAATGCCCGAGCGCGGCTTGAACTCAACGTCCGAGCAGTAGCCCACGACATCGCCCGATTCCGTGCGCACGTCCATGCCAACCCAGATGATGCAATCGTCCAGGTTGATATCGAGGCGCTTGGCCGCGGCGGCATCGTAGGTGCCCTTGACGTCGTCGACCGCGACGGCACCCTCATAGACGCCGATGGCATCGAGCGCCACAAAGCGGTCGGGGCGCTCGATCATGCCTGCGATATCGGACTGGCGGACCATAAAGCCCACCACGCGCGTGCCGCCCGGGGTAAAGACGGGAAAGTGAATCTTGCCGAGCTTTTTGGGGCTGCGCGGCGTGCCGTCCTTTTTGGTGCGCTTGTCTTCGGCAGGCTTACGGTAAACCTTGACGCCGACAAAATCCCCTGCGCGCATTATGCCTCGGTCGAGGGCTCCGTGGCCTCGGTGTCGGCCTCGGCGACGTTCTCGACCACGACGTCGGCGGCGGGCGTCACGTTGCCGCCCGAGATGGCGTCGTTGAGCTGCTCGCGAAGCTGGTCCATGCGTTCGCGGGCCAGGTCGACCTTGGCGCGCAGGTCATCGGTCTTGGCGTCGACCATCGGACCAAAGTCGTTGACCGCGGCACGAGCCTCCTCGGCACTGTGCTCGTAGGTGTCACGCATGTTGTCCCAGGCATCGTTGGCAATATCGGCGGCCATGGCGCGGGTCTCGGCACCCGAGCGCGGGGCCAGAGCAACGCCGATGATAGCGCCGGCAGCAGCACCAAAGAGCGCACCGGAGACAAAGCTGAAAGTCTTTCCCATGATCATTCCTCTCCTGCGGGCACCTCGATGCCCACCGTTTGAATGCTGTCCATTATACCCGCAGCGCAACACTTGCCGTCGCGCTCATCTGCGTACGGTAAAAGCGCAGGTACATGATGGTGATAAGCGAGTGAGCCTACTCCTGCGGCATGGCAGGCATGGCCACCGTGGCGGCCGGGTCCTCGCCGGCGCCATCGACGAGCGGCAGGTTGCCCTCGTGCGCCGAGCCAGACGGAGCCGTTGCCGCACCGCCAAAGACGGCCGCGGGGGCCTCGTGGTTCTCGGCGACCGCACCCTCGGTATCGATTGGCATCTGCGGCTCGTCGTCAAAGCTCGGGACGCCTTGGGGCTCCGCAGGCTCGGGCTCGGCAGGCGCCTCGGCAACGGGCTCAGTGTCGGCGTCGGCAAGAGCGTCGCCCTCGGGCGCGTCCTCGGCCACGTCCTCGCCGTTCGCAGCGGCAACGGCCTCGTGCGGGTCCTTGCCCTCGGCCTCGGCACGCATGCCCAGCACCAGGTTGCGCAGGCCCGCGACCGTGCCTTCCACGTCGGGGG
>CATVQO010000004.1 GCA_958346165.1 uncultured Collinsella sp.
ACGTCACCAAGACCAACCGCAAGCGCCTCAAGAACGCCATCTACGGCGGCAGCAAACTGCTGTATGCGCAGGTGCTTAAGGAGGACCGCGACCTCGCGCTGGTCTCGAGCGACTACCGCCTGATGAACTTCAACACGTCGTTGCTCAAGACCAAGACGACCACCAACACGCAGGGCGTCCAGGCCTTTACGGCTAAGAAGGGCCGCTCGGTCACCACCGTCGGCACAACCGAGGAGATTCTTGGCGCCGGCGTCTCTGCCGAGAAGTTCACCGCGCAGAGCCTGCCCTCTGCCGGTGCCCTCATGAAGGAAAACGACATGCCGAGCCTGTTTGATTAACAGCCGTCTGGCCGGTTCCGACAGCCCAGCCCCCCTTAAAACGCAGCAAGGCCAGAATGGTTCAAATGAACCATTCGGGCCTTGCTGCGTTATTGGAAATGCGCGCTAGGCGAGCTTGCGGGCTAGCTCTCGCACCTCTTTCAACTTGGGCGAGGAGGCCATGCTGTCGCGCTCGGTCATACCGCTGATGGTGACAATACCCTGGTCCTCCCACTTGCAGTACGCGCAGGCCGACTTGTACATAGCGATCGCCGCATTATAGACGCCCTCGCTGTGGCTATCGAGCAAAAGGGCCGTCTTGGTGAACGGGAAGCCCGTGGCACCGAAGGCGTACAGGCGGTCGATGGCGGCTTTCTCCTGCGCGGTGATATCGAACCAGTAGATAGGCGAGGCAAAGACGACCATATCGGCGCCTTTCAGCGACTCGATCACGTCGGCCATGTCATCCTTCTGCACGCAGACACCCTCATGGGCGAAGCAGTACTGGCATCCCAAGCAGCCGGCGATCTTCTTGCTGGCAACGCGGACGACCTCGACCGTATTGCCGCCCTCACGCGCGGTCTCGGCAAACGCCTCGACCATGGTGTCGGTATTGGCGCCCTTACGCGGGCTACCACTCAATACAACGATATTCATAGAAATCTCCCTCCTTCATGCCGCAGGCGCGCGGCATATTTTTTTGTTTTAACCAAAACGTATGGAGTTATTCAGTCGCCTCGTTTCAGCTACTCCCACTCTTTAGAAGAATCGTTGCTGGAGACTTGGCATTGAATCGAGGCACGCCTTATTTCAGATATTCCTCAAAGAATGCCTTCAGCTTTCCAAACGGAATGATGTCCATCTGATCGTAAAGGTCGGTGTGGCTGGCACCAGGGATAATGAGCAATTCCTTGTTGTCCCCCGTCAGCTTGCCGTACGCGGTTTCGCTGAAATAGCGGGAGTGCGCCTTCTCGCCATGCACCAGCAGTACCGCAGAGCGAATTTCGCTGCTGTATTGCAAAATCGGCATATTCAAAAACGACAGCGAGGACGTCACATTCCAGCCACCGTTGGAGTTCAGGCTGCGGGGATGATAGCCTCGCGGAGTTTTGTAGTAGGCGTAATAGTCCGCTACAAACTGCGGCGCATCCTCCGGTAGCGGATCGACCACGCCGCCCGCCAGCGCATAGCTGCCGTTTTTATAGTCCTCAGTGCGCTGCGCGTTCAGCGCTTTCCGCTTTCCAAAGCGCGCCTGCTCGGAATCCTCGGCGTCAAAATAGCCGTTTGCGGTCACGCGGGTCATATCGTACATGGTCATAGCCGCGGTAGCTTTGATACGGGTGTCGATGGCTGCTGCATTGACTGCCATGCCGCCCCAACCGCAGATACCGATGATGCCGATACGCTCCGGATCAACGCTTTCCTGTACCGAGAGGAAGTCCACCGCTGCGCAGAAGTCCTCGGTGTTGATGTCCGGTGATGCTACATAGCGGGGCGTGCCGCCGCTCTCGCCGGTATAGGACGGGTCAAAGGCAATTGCGAAAAAGCCCAGCTCCGCCATTTTCTGCGCGTACAGACCGGAGGACTGCTCTTTCACCGCGCCAAACGGGCCGCTGACGGCGATGGCGGGCAGCTTGCCTTCCGCGTTCTTCGGCACGTACATGTCGGCAGCCAGCGTGATGCCGTATCGGTTGCGGAAGGTCGCTTTGCTGTGCTCAACCTTGTCGCTTTTGGGGAATACTTTGTCCCATTCCTGCGTCAGATTCAACTGTTCCATACCTAAGCCTCCTTGTCAGTCGCTTTAAGGTATTGCTCGTCATCCACGAGCTCCAACCACTCGTTGGAGGCCTCCTCGCCCGGAACCTCCACCGCGAGATGGGAGAACCAGCTGTCGGGCGCCGCACCGTGCCAGTGCTTTACGCCCGCGGGAATATTTACTACATCGCCGGGGCACAGCTCCTGTGCCGGTTTGCCCCATTCCTGGTAAAACCCTCGACCAGCCACGCAGACAAGGATCTGTCCGCCACCGCTTTTGGCGTGATGGGTGTGCCAGTTGTTGCGGCAGCCGGGCTCAAACGTAACGTTGTAAATGCCGACCTGCTCGGTGGAAAGGGGCGCGAGGTAGCTTTGCCCGATAAAGTACTTCGCAAATGCGTCGTTGGGGGCACCGATGGGAAAGGCCATCTCGTTTTGATGCTTGGTTCTTGCATCGGCGGCATTGTCATCCGCCCAGACCTCCTTCGCCATGCGGAAGGCCGCCCATGCCTTGGGCCAGCCCGCGTAAAACGCCGCGTGCGTAAGGATTTCCGCTATCTCAGCCCTGGTTACGCCATTGTTCTTTGCGGACATCAGATGGTATTGGAACGAAGAATCCGTCAGCCCCTGTGCCATCAGGGCCACCACCGTCACCACGCTTCGGTCTCGAAGTGAGAGCTCGTCCTCCCGGCTCCATACCTCGCCAAACAGCACGTCATCGTTGAGCTGAGCGAATTTAGGGGCAAAGTCCCCCAGGGCATCTCTGCCTGCCGTCTGTTTAATTGCCATGATCGATTTCCTCCTGTCGATGGTTTTGAGTACAAGCTGCTTTCGCGCAGCTAAGCCGCGCCTAGATTTCCATGCCCATTCGTTGCGCCTGCTCCAGAGCAGGATGCCCGGCGATTTCGCCCACGCCATTCACGCCGCCGGCAAATACCGTTCCGGCAAGCGTGCAACGGGGGAAGCAGTCGACCCATCCCTGCACCGCCTTCTTCGCGCCGTCGAAGGTCGAGTGCCCACCGTCCGCCGCCGTTGCCAACAGATACGCCTCGGTAAATGCGTAATCGGAACCGAAGAGTGGGTTGGCGCGGTCCAGCATGGTCTTGAGCTGGCCGCAGACGCTGTAGTAGTAAACGGGCGTTGCAAACACCAACACATCCGCATCGTGCATCTTGGCGGCGATTTCTATGGCATCGTCCTGGATGACGCAGTACCCCAGCTTTGAGCAGGCAAGGCAGCCCTTACAGAAGCCGAGCTGCTTTTCGCGCAGGTGCACGGTCTCCACGCTGTGGCCCGCTTCTTGCGCACCTTTGGCGAAGGCATCCGCCAACGTCTCGGAATTGCCATTCTTTCGAGGACTTGAAGAGACTATCAAAACCGTTTTGCTCATTACGGAATACCCCTTGAAATCGCGATTTATATTGACGAGAATGAAGGTAATACCTAAACCTGACTTTAAGTCAAGGAATGAACTCGAGATTTATCCGGAGGGACCATGTACACAATCGGACAGGTAGCGGAGATGTTCGGTCTGCCCGTTTCCACGCTGCGGTATTACGACAAGCAGGGGTTGTTCCCGGGCCTGGAGCGGGCGTCCGGCATTCGCCGATTCGGCGATACGGAACTCGAGGCGCTTCGGGTCATCGAATGCCTGAAGAAGGCTGGAATGGAGATCAAGGACATCCGGCTGTTCATGGAATGGTGTTCGGAGGGCCCATCGACATATCCCAAGCGCAAGGCCATGTTCGAGGAGCGGAAGACCCACATGGAGTCGGAGATCGCGAAGATGAACCGCGCGCTGGATATGCTGAGGTTCAAATGCTGGTACTACGAGCAGGCGATCCAAGATGGCAACGAAGATAGAGTGAAGGCGCTGATTCCCGACAATTTGCCAGAAGAAATCAAAGATACCTACGATAACGCCCACGCTCAATAATGCCGCCCGATCTCAAGGGAATTCGGCGAGGAGTCCTCTTCGGGTAGTATTGCAAAAAGAAGGCCTCCGAACCAGAAGGTTCGGAGGCTATTTGATTTTCCGCCAGGAGGGCTTCCAAGTGCCGGGACGTTTCCCTCAGCTTTTTCTTATCCGGCAGAATCCCGCGATATCCCCGTATGACGCTCAGAACTCCTGCTCGCCGAGCAGCCACCTCGCGAGATCCAGCACGAGAACACCATCCCGGGTGTAGGGTTCATGCATCGTGCGGGCGATGAGAACCTTCGGAAACGTATCCCTGACGGACAGCAGCGGCGCGAGCTCCCTCTCGGTTTCGAAACTCGAGATGTTTTTAAGTTTCGAAACTGAGGGGCGATGCACGTAGGCATATTATCGAGAATTCGAAATTCCGACCCCAATCACAGCATGCCGGCAGCGAGGTCAATGCGCATTCGCACGTGCTACAATCCAACCACCAGAGATGAAAACACAGTCCCCGTCGGGTAGTCGTGGGCGTGCGCTAGTCCGCATCAATAACCTGTCTCCTTGGTTGTCCCTTCTCTGCATGGTCATCTACATAAAGGAGGAACCAACCATGCAGATCAGCGTGTCGTCCACCCTGACCGTATATCACGACGGTCAATTCTGGGTCGGGCTGGCGAAGCACGTCGAGGGCGGAAGGTATGGCGCCGCCCGCATCGTCTTCGGCGCGGAGCCGTCCGATTAGGAGATCCTGCGATTCGTTACAAGCAAATGGGAGAAGCTCTCGTTCTTCGGCGACGAGGCCACGAAAACAAGCAAGCCCGCGAAGAACCCCAAGCGGCGCGCCCGCGAGGCGGCGAAAGCACTTAAGCGGCCCGCAGTGAGCACCAAGGCGCAGCAGGCGCTCGCGAATCAGCGGGAGACGATGAAGCGGGAATCAGCTCGAGCAAGAAGCCAGCGTCGCGCGGATGAGGCGGAGGCGCGCTTCAAGCAGCGAAAGCTGAAGCGTAAGCAGAAGCATCGTGGGCATTGATCGCCATTTGCAGCAAGACAAACCATATACAGCAGCGGCGCCAGTTCCACTTGAAGCCGACGCCGCGTAGACGCTGATGGTGACGGCTATGCACGGGCACGGGCGCGCCACTGCACTTCACAGCTTGTTTCTCAAGTATTTGGGACGCACACGCGGCGTTCAATAATGCGGAGCGACTCCGCATGGCTCGAGACTGAGCCGAGGTGCCCTACTTCTCGCCCTCCAGCAGCCCCACGATGCGGTCGATGTCGACGGCAAAGCGAGGCCTTCCCTCGCGCTCGTAGCGGTCGAGGCACGCCTGACACTCGGAGACAATGCGCTTGGTGTTGCAGTCGATGATGCGCTGGAGCGTCTCATAGTAGGCCGAGCCCTCGGTCCTAAAGCGGCGCTGGTAGGCCTTGGTTATATGGGGAACATCTTGATGTGGTGGATGCCGTGGCGGCAGCCGGGGCGCGTCGTGGGGCGGGGCGGCAGCGCGAAGTACTGGTCTTTGGGCACATTGGGGCGATGTTGGAGCGCAGCGGCACGGCGAAGTCCCTGCGCTTTCCGCGGAAACGCAGCCTCGCCACCACGATGCAGGGGCGATTGTGCTTGAGCATAAGTTCGCGGTCGCCCTCGACGATGTTGAAGAAGTCCTGGGAGATGGATACGATCTTCACCGGTTGAGCCCCTTCATACGAAGCGGGGCCCGCATCGCTGCAGGCCCCTACAGGTGGGCGATACTCTACGCCTTGCGGCACCCCGTCGCCCACGGAGGTTAAACGTACACGTAAGCCGTACTCTGAAAGCCGCGGCTTCCGGCGAGTAGTTTATACCACGAAAGGTCGATTTCAATGCGCATAGCTCGCAAAATAACACTCGCTGGGCCGTCACCCCTGGCAGTTACCCTCCAATCTTCATTGGAGTCAGCAGGTCAATTCATATAGTTATGGGGGTGTATCCTAAAGGGAATCAAATTTATACCCCCATAACTAAGGAATTTTCTATTCCCACTCAATGGCTAGAGCCCTGGTGTAATTGACTGGATCACCGTTCCGGGAACCGGTATCGACCTACCTGTCCGCCAAACTCCTTCTTCAGCTCCAGCCTAGTATCTGACTCGCGCTGTTATAAGCGAAAACCGAAGAGATGCATCTTTGCCAAGAAAATAAGGTTAGCCTTATTTTACTGCATGATTCGTGTGTTATGGTTAGATGGCTCTAACTTTTTGGGGGCGATAGCCATGCACGAACGCAAGGACTTCTGGGACAAGAATGCCGGTCGGTACGACCGCTTCATGCGAAACGACCGGGCGGCGTATGAGAAGATGTATGGGCTGATCCGGCCGGTGGTGAAAGCAAAAACCGTGCTGGAGGTTGCCACCGGCACGGGGCTTATCGCAAAGAGCATCGTGAATGCGGCGGCGCACATCGAGGCTACGGACGCTTCTGCAAAGATGATCCTTGAAGCAAAACGGGACAATCAATCCGCAAAGCTGCACTTTTCCGTACAAGATATGTTCCGCCTGCCCTATGCACAGAAGTCCTTCGAAGTGGTGATCGTGTCCAACGCGCTTCACATAGTGCCGCATCCGGAAAAGGCCCTGCAAGAAATCAGGCGGGTGCTGAAGGACGACGGCGTGCTCATCGCGCCAACCTTCACCCACGCGGGGAACTCGGTTTCCGGCAAAGCAAAAGCCCTTTTCATGAGCATGGCGGGATTCCCCCTCCACAGCAGGTGGACAAGCGAGGAATATCTGCGTTTCCTGCGTCAAAACGGCTGGGCGGTGCAGAAAAGCGCGGTGCTGAAGGCCTCGTTCCAGTTGACCTATACGGAATGCACGAAATCGGAGGGGCCAGATGTCGTTCTTTGAAAACACCCGCAAGCCCGTGGGCCTCGGCGGAAAACTTATGGTTGCCATGATGAATCTGGGCCACGGCCCTGTGGCGCGGTGGGGACTTCGATTTCTACGACTTGCGCCAAACGCCAAGGTGCTAGATTGCGGCTGCGGCGGCGGGGCAAACATAAAACGACTGCTGAAAAAATGCCCGCATGGCGTCGTCAAGGGCATCGACTATTCGCCCGTCAGCGTGGAGAAGGCTAGAAAGCTCAACCGAGCTGCAATTCAGGAGGGGCGTTGCGCCGTTCTGCAAGGCAGTGTGGCAGATATGGCGTTTGATGACGTCATGCGGGCATTTTTGCATCCATCCTGCACATGGCGATAGGCATGACGGTCATAGCGGCTGTGCTGGCGGCAATTATGACAGTTCTTATTCACTGAGGAAGAAACCTATGAAATGTAAAATTGAGAAAAACACCGTGCAGGAGACGCTGATCCTCCCGCTGTATTCCCGGAAGCTGTGTACGGAGCTGTACCCGAACCTTTACAGGGATGAAACAGCGGTTCGCCTGCTCGACCAGATCGACTACGACTTTTCAGAGGCAGAGAAAAACTCCCGCAGCCTGATGCAGCGCTTTGGTGCGCTGGAGGTGGCCATGCGGCAGGGTGATCTTGCTTTCGAGGTGCGGGATTACCTAAAAGGCCACCCCAATGCGGCGGTGGTCAATCTGGGCTGTGGGCTGGACAACACCGGCAGAACCTGCGACAACGGTAGATGCAAGATCTACAATCTGGACTTCCCGGATGTGATTGCCTTGCGGCAGCAGCTGCTGCCCGCCGGGGAGCGGGAGCAAAACATCCCCTGCGACCTGAAAGACCCCGCATGGTTTGACAAGATCGATGCCTCCGGCGGGGCGGTGTTCTTTGCCTCCGGGGTGTTCTATTACTTTCTGACCCAGCAGGTCCGGGAACTGGTGCGGGAGATGGCGGACGCTTTCCCCGGCGGTGTGCTGATCTTTGATGCTGCCAATCGGACGGCAGTAAAGATGATCGCAAAAACATGGCTTAAGACTGCAAAAATCAAGGATGTTGGAGCATATTTTGCGGTTTCGGATGCCGCCAAGGAAATCGGCGCGTGGGACAGCCGTCTGCAGGTCACAAGTCGCGGCTATATGCTGGGTTACAACGATTTGAGAGACCCTTCCGTCAGCGGCTTTTTCCGGTTTCTCGCAAGGGTCGGTGACAACGGGATGAAAATGCAAATCGTGAAAATAAGATTTTGAGAGGCAAAAATGCAAAAGACGAGCACTTCTTGCCGCCCAATTGGCAAGAAGCGCTCGTCTTTTCTTAACGCGTTGTATGGCGGAGAGAGCGCAAGTTACGCGAGCGCCCTTCTTGCCAGCTCGGCCGCGCCAAGGATTCCTTGGTCGCCGCCGCAGCCCGGGGCGCAGATGTAGCTCTCTATGTCCTTAAGCTCGGCGGTCTGGATGTAGCCACCCAGATATTCGAGGGTCTTCTTGCGGACGATGCCGTAGAGCTGCTCCTGGTGCATCACGCCGCCGCCGAGGACGATACGGCGAGGCGAGTACATGAGCACGAGGTTCGCGCACATCTGCCCCAGATAATCCCCCTCGAGCGCCCACACCTCAGCGTTGTCCGCGAGCTCGGCCGCGGGCTTTCCCCAGCGCGCGGCGATGGCGGGGCCGGAGGCGAGGCCCTCGAGACAGCTCGCGTGGCTCGGGCAGACGCAGCGTCCCTCCTCGGTGGGACGGGTCCTTACCAGCATGTGGCCGGCCTCGGGGTGCAGCATGCCGTGAAGGAGCCTGCCCGCGCACATGACGCCCGCGCCCACGCCGGTGCCGATGGTCACGTAGACGGCGTCCTCGAGCCCCTTGCAGCAGCCGAAGACTACTTCGCCGAGGCAGGCAACGTTCACGTCCGTGTCGTAGGCCACCGGAATCCCGAGGGCGTCGGCGAACGCGGCGCGAAGACCATAGCCTCGCCACGCGAGCTTGGGCGTCTGGAGGATGGAACCGTAGCGCTCATCGTTGGGGTCGACGCAGGTCGGGCCGAAGGCGCCGATGCCCAACGCGTCCACATCGCGGGCGGTGAACCACTCGACCATTTGCGGGACGGTCTCGGCGGGCATAAGCGTCGGGGTCTCCATACGGTCGAGGACCTCGCCGTCGCCGGACACCACGGCACAGACCATCTTGGTCCCGCCGGCCTCGAGGGCGCCGAGCCTCATTTGCTTTTCGCTCATGTGATCCTCCTTACAAAGGGACGCCCGCAGTCATGGTCAACCGCGGGCGCCCATAACGTTGGCTTGTTTCGAGGCGACCCTACCTGGGCACGCGGTCCTGCCTTGCGGCAAACGGGGCGAGCACGGCGTGCGGCTCGCTTTGGTACCAGTAGGCGACGGTGGAGATGTCGTCCTCGCGCTCGTAGAGCTTGATGTCGTCGTTGCCGAGGTCCTGGAACGTCACGCGCAGGTCCTCCTTGAACGAGATCGGGTCGGGAAGGTGCCACCTGTAGAGGCCGTGCCTGGGCAGCGCGTCGTCGTTGGTCGCGAGCATCGGGTTCGGGTTCGGCTTGCCCGCGCTGAAGCGGTCGCGCGTGGCGTCGCGCGTCGAGCGGTACGGGTAGCCGGCGAACAGCGTGTTGAAGCACTGCGCCTCGGGCAGCGCGTGGGGCGGCCTGTCGAGGAAGGCCCAGGCACCGCCGAAGTAGTCCTCGGCTCCCGTCGAGGTGACCGTGGGGAACTCCTCGTCGCCGTCGAGGAAGAACTTCATCTCGCCCTCGCCCCACCAATAGCGCTCCAGGGCGCACAGGGCCATGTAGGTGCCGACGTAGTAGCCCTTGCCGCGCACGCCGTCGAGCACGGTGTAGTCGACGCCCCTGCGGGTGCTGCGCTCGCGGTTAAAACGGGCGTGGAAGTACATGGCGTCGTCCGGCACGTCGGTGAGCGCGTAGTTGAACGTGTAGAAGATGTACTTAATGAACCCGGGGTGCTCGCTCGTAAGCGTGACCTTGGCGTGCTTCCTGAAGGGCATCTCGAAGTAGCAGTTCATGCCGCCCGTCGGGTTCACGCAGATGGGCATCGAGTTGACGATGGCGCGCTCACCGAAGCCGTTGCAGAAGAAGTCGCCGACAGGGCACTCGACCGAGGGGGTCTCCTCGTCGTCCCAGTAGAAGCGCAGCACGAGGTCGCGCATGACGAAGCTGCCGGCGGCGGTCTTGTCGGGGACGGTCATCCAGATGTGGCGGATGATGCCGGGGCCCTCGATGTCCGCGAGCGTGATGGTCTCGCCGGACTCAAGGGGCACGCAGCACGAGCCCTTGCGGCCGACGCCGAGGTGGCTGGCCGACATGGCGGCACGGCCCTTCTCGCCCGTGATGTTCTCGGGGGTGATGGCGCGGCTTTCCTCACCGCCGTGCATCCACACGTCCTTAAGGAACTCTCTCATCGTCGACCTCCTCTATTCGTCGTCTTCGCACTCGGCGGAACTGGCACCGTTCACGTAGACGATCTGCTGGCGCGCCTCGTCGACGAGGGCGTCGAAGTCGAGTTTCTCGTCGGGGCGCGCGAGCGCGACCGTCATGGCGAGCGGGAGGTTGACACCCGCGATCACGTGGATCCGGTCGGAGGCGAAGCGGGAGAAGCGCTGGTTCACGCTGCCGCCGAGCGCGTCGGTGAGGACGACGACCTCGTCAGTGCCCGAAAGAGCCGCCTCGACCGCCGCGTCGAGCCCCTCGCCGTTGTCGTTCACGTAGGCGCACACGGCGTTGACGGCGTCGCTCTTACCCGTAAGGAACTCGAGGGTGTCCTTGAAGCCCTGGGCGAGAAGGGAATGGCTCGCCACAACTATCTTTCTCATTGATTCACCAATCTCTTGGGTCGAAGCTAGGCGAGGATGCCGGCGGCGGAGGCGACCATCGCGAGGACGATCACCACGAGGATGAGGACCGTCATGCTCGCGTTCTTCTTGGTAAGAAGGTAATACGCGCTTCCCGTGATGGCGGCGGGGATCATGGCAGGCAGGATCTTGTCGAGCAGCGGCTGAATCTCCATCGAAACGTCGCCGAAGCTGAAGCTAATCGGGCAGGTGACGCCGATGACCGAGGCGATGAGGCAGCCGACCACGGTGAGGCCGAGCACGGAGGCGGCGGCAGTGAGGTTGGGAAGCTTCTCGCTGAAGTCGGTGACGAGCTTCACGCCCTGCTTGTAGCCGAACTCGAGGGCGTGCATGCGGACCCAGAAGATGGCCAGGATGAGCGCGAACCAGATGCCGGCTCCCACGGGGTTGCCCTCGATGGCCATGTAGGCAGCGATGGAGCCCATGATGGTCGGGATCATGGTCATGAGCAGGGAGTCGCCGACGCCGGCGAGCGGTCCCATGGTGCCGATCTTCAGGTCTTGGACGGCGTCCGCCGCCGCTAGGCCGTCGCGTTCCTCCATGGCCACGCAGGCGCCAAGGATGATGGCGGCGAGCCAAGGCTGGGTATTGTAGTAGCGGAAGTGGTTGTTGAGCGCTTGCTTATAGTCCTCGTCGTTCGTGTAGATCTTCCTCAGGACCGGCGAGAGGGCGTAGGCGACTGAGGCGCCCTGCTGGGTCTGGTAGTTGAAGGTGCACACGCTCATGAGCCAGCGCCAGTTCGCGTTGCGCAGATCCTTCTTGGTGACCTTGTAGCCGGAGGGCTTGCCCTCGGCGACGGCGGTGATGTTCTCGTTTTCCATGGTTACTCATCCTCTCCGATGAAGGCGTCTGCGGAAGCGTGGGCGGCGAGCTCGGCGTCCTTCTCGGCACGCTGGTAGAACGCGATCGCGAGGGCGACGCCGACGATGGCGGCACCGATGATGGGCACGTTCAGGAAGGCCGAGAGGAAGAAACCGGCGAGCAGGTACTGGAAGTACTTGGCGGTTGGCATGTAGCGGAGCAGCATGGCGATACCGATGGCCGGGAGCATCTTGCCGGCGAGGGTGAGGCCGGAGAGGAACCACTGGGGCATGACCTCGAGGAGCCAGTTGACGGCGGGCTGGCCGAGCGTCACGGAGACAAAGACGGGCAGGGCGGCGCACAGGCCGAAGAGCGCAGGGCAGACCCACAGGATGGCGTTCATCTGCTTGAACTTGCCCTCGTCGCAGAACTTCTGGGACTTCTCGACGACGAAGCCGTTGAGGATCTTGACGATGACGTCGAGCTGGATGCCGAGCATGCCGACCGGCAGGCCGATGGCGAGGCCCGTGTCGGAGCCCAGGGTCACGCCGTAGGCGGTGGCGATGATGGCCATCGTGCCGTAGTCGGGAATCGACGAGCCGCCGAAGCCCGCGACGCCGAGCTGCATGAGCTGGATGGTGCCGCCGATGACGAGGCCGGTCTGCCAGTCGCCCATGACGACGCCGGTGATAAGGCCCCAGAAGACGGCATAGTTGACGAAGATCATCGGGATGCCGTAGTAGTCCACGTGCTTGATGAAGGCAAGCAGGGTCAAAAGGACGACCTGCAAGATAGTGAAGTTGACCATGTTCCCTCCTTAGATGAGGTCGGCGACGGAGACGGGCTTGTCGGCGGGCACGAACTGGGCCGTCACCTTGACACCGCGGGCGATGAGTGCCTTGTAGCTCTGGACGTTCTCCGCGGAGGCGTAGGCGCGCTGGGTGAGCTGGATGCCGTCCTCCTTGACGAGCGAGCCACCGACGATCAGCGACGGGAACTCGACGCCCGACTCGGCCAGGTGAAGCATCGTCTCGGGCTCTTTCGCGATGACGAAGACCTTCTCGCGGTCGTACTTGCCCGCCGCGAAGTTCTTGAGCGCGGTCTCCTCGGAGATGATCGAGACGGCCATGCCCGCGGGGCGCGCCATCCTCATAGTGGACTTCAGGACCTCGTCGCCGGCGACCTTGTCGTCGATGACCATGACTCGGGTCGCGCCCGACACCGGGGCCCACTGCGTCACGATGATGCCGTGAAGCAGGCGATTGTCGATTCGTGCCATAACAACACTCATGTTTGCTCCTATCAAATGAAGTTTTACGTTCGGTACTGCCTCGGCGCTATCCGGATTCGCGCCGGGCAAGGGGTTATCGGATTATTGAGGACGCGCGGTCAGCTCGCGGCGGCGCGCGCGGGGGGGGGTCACTCGTCGAACAGGAGGCTCGAGGAGCCGAGACGCTCCTCTCGCGCCGGGGCGGCGCTCACGCTGATGTAGTCGAAGACGTAGGCGATCTCGCTTACAGGAACCTCCACGCGATAGCGCGTCGAGATGCTCGAGAAACTCTGCCTGAAGGACTCGATGAAGTCGGCGTGCTCTTCCTCGAAGCGATCCTGGCCGACGTAGGTCTCGATGGGGTTGCGGGTGACGAGGCGCTCGACGAGGCAACAGAGGTGAACGTACAGCCCGATGATGGCGTTGCTGCCGATCTTCTCGCCCGTTCTGCGCTGAAGCTCGTGCACGGCGCTCTCGATCTCGTGGAATAGCCGCTCCGGGTCGAGGATGGTGATGGAGCGGATAACGTTCTGCAGCGTCATGTTCGAAAGCAGCTTCTCGTGAAAAGAAGCGAGCTCGGAGACGTCGAGCCACCTGCCGAACACGGCATCGACCTTCGAGGCGGACGCCGTCGACATAATGTCTTCGAGGGCGACGAAGGGAACGGAGGCAATCCTGGGGTCTCCCGTGCCGATGACGGCGCAGACGCGGTGCTCGGAGAAAACGGCGTCGTTCGACCCGTTCGCGGCAAGCTGCTTGAAGGGCCTCGTGAGCAGGCGCGCGCCTATGGTGCGCGGGAGGCTCTGCGAGACGAGCTGACGTATCCTCTCGGCCGCGTCGACCCCGGACTCGGAGCAGAAGACGATGGCGTCCTCACGGTTGACGCGCTCGATCACCTTGCAGTGCGTCACGCACACGGCGGTCGCATCGCCAAGAACCTCGGCGATAGACTTGCCGCCGAGCAGCCCGGACCCGATCTCGAGCGCGAGCCCGGTGGAGACGTTGTTCACCACCCCGATGGTGGAGTCGGTAACGTTCTCGAGGGCCTTATAGGCCTCCTCCAAAGAGCCCATGTCAACAAGAAACACGACCCCGGTGCAGTAGGAATGGCGGTCGACGAGGCGCTGGAGCGGACCGACGATGTCCTTCAGCTGCTGGTCGTAGGGCATGTCGACCGCCTCGTACACATGCACGCCGAGCATACGGTTCGCCGCGTCGGCGATGCTCGTCGCCGTCGAGTAGCCGTGTGACAAGATGACGCAGAGCGTCCGAAGGGCCTTCGCGTCGCGAGACTCCGATGCGACGCACAGCGTCAGAAGCGTCTTCGTGAAGTGATCGAGCGAGATTCCCAGCGCCCCTTCCACGTCTGCGGCGACCTGATCGGAGACGCTCGAGGCAAACGGCAATTCGGAGGTCACGGCACCGAGGAGATGGGAGATTTGCTCCGCACAGGCAGACTTTCGCTTAGCCAGGCCGATGCCCGGCCACAACTGCAGGCAAATCTCCTGGGCCAGTAGAAAAGCGACCTTCCTTGAAAGCTCGATGCCATAAGAAGAGCCTGCGTCGGCAAGGACCACGCCCACGATGCGCTCGAAGGCGCGCGACCTCGAGGAGGTAACGCCGCGGCCGAAGATCAAGTGATCCTCAACGCCGCGCACAGCGGAGACAGCTTGCGAGACGAGCTCGGAGACAGAGAGCTCCCCGGCGCAGAATCGCTCATCGAGAGAGCACAGGGCATCGAGCGCCTGCTCGACCGGCCCTGTGCTCTCGGCGGCATCCAGGGACGCGTCGATCAGAACGCCATCGTCGGGCTGTTGATCGATCTGCGCGGAGGAGAGGAGCCCGCTGGGAAGAAGATACGGGCGAACGACGACGTAGTCGCCCTCGCGATTGAGGAACGCTTTGGCGCAGCAGTTCGTCACGCAGGCGCGCAAGCCGGCGATGTTATCGGAAAAGTCCGCGTTCACGAGGCAACGGTATGCGCCGCGACTGATCTTCACATCAGAACCGATTCGGCACCCCTCGCTGCGCAGGAAGCTCAAGATGAGATCCTCGCGCTCCTCGGGGGTCCGCTCCTTGAGTGAGGGGACACGGGCACAGATGGGCATTTTGCTGTAGGCCGAGGAAACCTTCAGATCATCGGCGGAAAGCGTCGTCGAAAGAACGAGGCGAGCGCGCGGCGCATCCTGGGAGGCATTGAGCCCGAGGGCCGTCGCAAGGCAGTGCTCCATCGCAGAGGGAGAGAGTGCCTCGATGCCGTTGACAAAAACCACACCCCCGCGCGATTTCGCGATCGACTCGTCAAGAAGCCCGTTGAACGAGGCGGCGTCCGGGACCCCGGCGCAGTCGATGCGCACATAGGAGGAGTCGCGGGACAGCAAGCCCTGGTTCTTGCCGTACTCGTACACAAGACGAGAAAGGAAAGACTTGCCGACACCCACGCCGCCGCTCAAGAGGATGGGCAGGCCAAACGGAGGGTACTGAACCGCAGCCTTGCACTGCTCGACAACGGAGCTGAGGCTCAGGTCAAAGCCCACGGCACGCGCGAAGTCACGGTGATCGGCGATTCCCGTCGCCTGGATGAGGTCGGCGAGCGAGGCGTACTCGCTTGCAGAGAGCTTTACCTGAAAACGCTTCTGGAACGCGCGGCGATGAAAATAACGGACAGGCCTGCCCGCCACCTTAACCACAAGGCCGGCGCGAACAAGGTCGTTGAGGTACTGGCTCGCCAGACTCCTGGAGATGATGAGCGTCTCGGCGATGTCGGAGGTGGACAGACGGGCAAGGTCGTCGAGCGAGACAGCAGAGGTGAGGGCCTCGAGATGCTCGAGAATCCTGTCCCTCATGTCGACGGGCTTCTTTGCCAAGCTGTCCTGTGCGGTCTTGTCCATGACTTCTTACCTCCTTGTACAAGGAGTATAAGGGGAACACAGAGAACGGAAGGGGGCGCGTGGGGGAATCAACAGCCCCGAGGGGAAGTTCACCACTTGAGGGGCAGAAAACAACGGCCATTGAACATTCAGGGCCGACGCTCAACACTTCGGCTCGACACTTCGCTTTGGAAAGGGCCCTGCACGATGGTGCAGCCCTCCATCTCGCAGCACAGGTCGCCGAAGGTCGCGAGGATGCGCTCCTTCTGTTCCGCGGGCGAGACGACTCGGTGGGCAAGGTCCTCTCAAAAAGGGTCGTCCGACGCCGCAAGACCTCGATGACCGATTACCGCCTCGAGCAAGTGGCGGATTACCTCTGCACTATCGAACTTGCCTTGGTCAAGTACGAAGCCAAGGAGAACGGTGAGACGTACAACAAGTTCTTCGGAGGTATAGGCTCTTTCAAGAGGAACTGGCTCAAGCAAGCCCGCAGCAAGCGGATATAGCTGGCCTCGCGGTTTCGCAAGGAACGGCCAGCTCTCCTCTGGCGAGGAACACCGGGCGACGTGCCTCGAGCAGCGGAAGCTGAAGCGCAAGCAGAGGCAGCGCGGGCAATGATCGGTGCCGATATGGGCCCAGACGTGAACAGTGCTACGTCCCCTGTTCACGGGGCGCGAAACCGCAAAGGTTGCACAGAGGTTGCAAAATAAGAAGCCCCCGACCTGTTTTCGCAGGTCAGAGGCTTGAAATCAACGAATATCGTTTATTCCCACTCGATGGTCGCGGGCGGCTTGGACGTGATGTCGTAGCACACGCGGTTGGCGCCGGGAACCTCGGCAACGATTCGGCCGGAGATGCGGGCCAGCACGTCGTAGGGCAGCTTGGCCCAGTCGGCGGTCATGGCATCGCTGGACTCGACGGCACGCAGGATGATCGGGCGCTGATAGGTGCGCTCGTCGCCCATAACGCCCACAGACTTAATGTCGGGCAGGACCGCGAAATACTGCCAGCAGCTGTGCTCGGAGTTGCGCTCGCCGGTCTGCTCAAACAGACGCTGGTTGTAGGCGTCGAGCTCCTCGCGCACAATAGCATCGGCGTTCTTGAGGATCTCGAGTTTCTCCTTATCGACCGCACCGATGATGCGGATGGCCAGACCCGGGCCCGGGAAAGGCTGGCGGAACACGATGTGACCCGGCAGGCCAAGCGCCAGACCAAGTGCGCGGACCTCGTCCTTAAAGAAGTGGTCGAGCGGCTCAATAAGGTCGAAGTGCACGCCATCGGGGAACGGGATCAGGTTGTGATGGCTCTTGATGGTGGCCGTCTTGCCGCCCGTCTTGCGAGCGCCGGACTCGATGATGTCGGGGTAGATGGTGCCCTGAGCCAGGTACTTGACCGGCTTGCCATCGGTCTCGAGCTGCTGCGCCACGGCGAAGAACTCTTTCCAGAACTGCGTACCGATGATGCGGCGCTTCTCCTCGGGCTCGGTCACGCCGGCCAAAAGCTCGGCATAGCGATCCTCGGCGTGGACGTGAATAAAGTCGACGTCAAACTGCTTGGTGAAGACCTCCTCCACCTGCTCGGGCTCGCCCTTGCGCAGCAGGCCGTGGTTGATGAACACGCAGGTCATCTGCTTGCCCACGGCACGAGCACCCAGCGCAGCCACGACGGAGGAGTCGACGCCGCCGGACAGGGCCAGAATCACGCGGTCGTTGCCGACCTTCTCGCGGAACTCGGCCGTCATGGTCTCGACCAGGTTGTCCATGCTCCAGTTGGGCTCCAGGCCGCAGATCTCAAACAGGAAGTTGCTCAGCAGCTGCTGACCATACTCGGAGTGCTTGACCTCGGGGTGGAACTGAGTGGTGAAAATCTTGCGCTCGACGCACTCCATGGCGGCAACCGGGCACACGTCGGTGCTGGCGGTAACGGTAAAGCCCTCGGGCACCTCGGAAACGGCGTCGCGGTGGCTCATCCACACGGTCTGCTCCATAGGCGTGGAGTTAAAGAGCTTGGCGCCGGCCGTGCGCGTGATGGTGGCGCGGCCGTACTCGCCCACCTCGGAGTGGCCGACCTTGCCGCCGAGCGTCACGGCCGTGATCTGATGGCCGTAGCAGAAGCCCAGGACGGGAAGGCCCAGGTCAAAGATGGCAGGATCGATAGACGGAGCGTCCTCGGCGTACACGGAGGCCGGGCCGCCAGAAAGGATGAGCGCGGAGGCGTTCATATCGCGAATCTCGTCGGCCGAGATGTCGCAGGGGACAATCTCGGAATACACGTTGAGGTCGCGGACGCGACGGGCAATGAGCTGACCGTACTGCGCACCAAAGTCGAGTACGAGGACCTTTGCGGAAGCCTTTTGATCCATGGTTCCCCCTCTTGTTGGCGGGGAGCCGGTGCCCACCCGCGTGAATGAACGAAAATAACCTCCATAGTGTACACGTTATATGGGGTTTCTCGCCCCTCGCGGCCATCAGCGCACGGCAAACGCACGACCTGGGCCCCTATTTGACGGCAATTGAAGTGTTTTCAAACGTTACAGATGATGTAATACGTTTGAACGTTGGACGCCCTGTGCCACAATACTGCCGAACGACTCCGCCTCTGCGGCGGCAAATACGATAGGAATACCAGCATGAAGCGCATCCTTCTCATCGCCACGGGCGGCACCATCGCATCGACCGAGGACGGCAACGGCCTCTCCCCCGCCCTGACCGGTGAGGAACTCGCCCAGAGTGTCCCCGAAATCTCGGGGCTCTGCGAGCTCGACGTCATGCAGCCCATGAACATCGACAGCACCAATATGCGCCCGAGCGACTGGATGCGCATCCGCGATGTCATCGTCGAAGGCTATGCCGACCACGACGGCTTCGTAGTCCTGCACGGCACCGACACCATGAGCTACACCGCGGCAGCACTTTCGTATCTGATCCAGGACAGCCCCAAGCCCATCGTGCTCACCGGCTCGCAAAAGCCCATGGGCAATCCCTTTACCGACGCCAAGCTCAACCTGTACCAGAGCCTGCTCTATGCGCTCGACGAGCATTCGCACGACGTCTCGATCGTGTTTGGCGGCGTAGCCATTGCCGGCACGCGAGCCCGCAAGCAGCGCACCATGAGCTTCAACGCGTTCATTAGCGTCAACTATCCGCCCATCGCCTATATCCGCAACGACCGCATCGTGCGCAACGGGCTTCACGACACTCAACAAAATGAGAGCCCAGTTCGTTTCTACGACAGTATCGACCCGCGCGTGTTTGTCCTTAAGCTCACGCCCGGCGTGAACCCAGGTATCCTCAACGCCCTTGCCGATAGCTACGACGCCGTGATTCTGGAGACCTTTGGCATTGGCGGTATCCCCGAGTTTGGTGAGTCGGGCGAGTCATTCCAGGAGGCGATTTTTCGCTGGGTTGATTCGGGCCGTACTGTCGTTATGACCACGCAGGTCCCCGAGGAGGGCCTCGACCTGGGTGTTTATGAGGTCGGCCGAGCTTACGCCGATCATCCGGGTATTTTGCGCGGCGACGACATGACCACAGAGACGCTCGTGGCCAAAACCATGTGGGCGCTCGGCCAGTCACGTGATGCGTCAGAGATTCAGCGCCTGTTCTACAGCCAAGTCAACCACGACCGCATCCCGATGGCGTAATTCAGTTGTCGACGGGTATCCCCTATTCGATACCCTCGAGAAGCTCTGACACCGTCATGCCGAGTGCGGGCGCGATCTTAAATAGAACCTTGAGCGTGAAATTTGCCGTCCCATCTTCGATTCGGTCGAGGTAGGGTCGGCTGATTCCTGTCGCCACACAAAAATCAACCTTGGAGATACCAAGGTCTCTGCGTGTCTCTTCGACCCGCCTGCCAAGAATCTGTCTCGCACGTTCGTCCATGCAGCCGAGTTTGAAATGGAGCCGAACATAAACGTAAACTATAGTTTACGTTTTGCCGAATACACAGGAGTTTTCTATGTCGGGTTCTTCGGTCCGCATGTACCGAGCCACGCTTCGCACAAACAGCGCGCCGCCCAAGCTCGTCGTCGTTGAAGCTGAATGCCTTTCGCCCGATGAGCGCACAGCATTTACATTGCTATCAAGTCGCGTCGCCGCCGTTCTGGTCCCTTGCCCGGCGCAAGGTGAACTTGCCATCCAATGCCAAGCGCACAGCTGCTCGCTCAATCAGGCTGCCGTAATCGCAACCAGCCAACGCGGCCTGCCGCTCCTTTTAGAAGCCGGTATCGCACTCGCCCTTCGCGGCGCCGGATACGAAAACGAGGCCGCCGCCGATGTAGTCTTTCAACCACGATCGAGCGGCGGCCTCGCAGCAGCCATTGAATATATGTGCAGGCTCGTTGCCTAAAAGGACAAGCTAGAAACCAAGGCCAAAGCCCGTTCCGGTAATCGCCGAGTACATAAAGTAAACGTTGACCACGTTGAGGAACACACCCGTGATGCAACCGTTGCGCAGGTAGCGCTCGCACACGATGCGCGCCATGGCGGCGGATTCATCATTGTTTTTAGCCTGGCGTCCTGCCGTAAAGTACGTCGCCACGCTCAGCAGCAGGTTGAGCACCGGCAGTGCCAGCAACTCGTAGCTCTTGCCCCAGCGCGTCGCCTCGCCGGCGGCATTAAACTTTGTTGCCACCTCGGGACCAATGTTGGGGATAACACACGCTGCAACCACCAGCGGAATCACCGCAAGCACCAGCAGCGCAATACCCATGTAGCCGGCTTTTTTTCCATATTTAAACATGCGCGTCGTCCTTACACGTTAAAGCGGAAGTGCACGACGTCGCCATCGGCCATGACATAGTCCTTGCCCTCAATACGCAGTTTGCCGGCGGCCTTGGCGCCCTGCTCGCCGCCGAGCTCGATGTAGTCGTCGTAGCCAATGACCTCGGCCTTAATAAAGCCGCGCTCAAAGTCGGTGTGGATGACACCGGCGGCCTGCGGGGCGGTCGCGCCCTGACGAACCGTCCAGGCCTTGACCTCCATCTCGCCGGCCGTAAAGAACGACTGCAGGCCGAGCAGCTTGTAGGCAGCCTGAGCGAGCACGTCCAGGCCGGGCTGCTCCAGGCCCAGGCTTTCTAGGTAGTCGGCGGCGTCCTCGGGATCGAGCTCGGAAAGCTCGGCCTCGATCTTGGCGCAGATCGGCAGCGGCTTGACGCCATCGATGGGCGCCAGGTCCTCGTTGAGCATGTCCTCGTCTACGTTGGCCACATACAGGATGGGCTTCATGGTGAGCAGGAACAGGCCCTTGGCGGCGGCACGCTCCTCGTCGGTCATCTCCATGGATGCGGCGCGCTTGCCTTCGTTGAGCCAGGCAAGCAGGCGCTTAGCGACCTCGAACTTGGGCATGAGTTCCTTGTCGCGCTTGGCCTCCTTCTCGAGCTTGGGCAGCTGTTTCTCGAGCGTGCCCATGTCGGCCAGGATGAGCTCGGTCATGATGGTGTCGGCATCGCCGGCAGGATCGACGAACTCGCCCGTGCGGCCCACCTCACGCATGACGTTGGGGTCCTTAAAGTAGCGCACGACCTCGCAGATGGCATCGGTCTCGCGGATGTTTGCCAAGAACTGGTTGCCCAGGCCCTCGCCCTCGTTGGCACCCTTCACCAGGCCCGCGATGTCGACAAACTCGACCGTAGCCGGCACAATGCGGCCCGGGTTGACGATGTCGGCGAGCTTTTGCAGGCGGCTATCGGGCACATCGACGATACCCACGTTGGGGTCGATCGTGGCAAACGGGTAGTTGGCGGCAAGGCCAGTCTTTTTGGTAAGCGCGGTGAACAGCGTCGACTTGCCCACATTGGGCAGGCCCACGATACCGATGGAAAGGGACACGACAGCTCCTTTTGGTACAGGTACTTCAAACTGCATAAGTATAGCGCCGCCGCGGCATCCAGGCGAATCCGGACGCCACGACGGCGCAGATGAAGCAGAGATTGGAGTCACTGGCTAGTCCGCGAGCTTCTCCACCTGGTCGAGCATCTTGCCGAGCTTAGCCTTTGCCTCGGCCTTGACCTTCTCAGCTTCTTCGTGAGCCTTCGCCTTCTGGGCAGCCTTTTCCTCGGCTTCGGGATCGACGACGACCAGATTGGACGCGTCATGCTCAACCAACTTGAGCGCATGCTCGGGGCACACCTTGACGCAGGCACCGCAGCCCAAGCAATACGTGGACTCCAACGCAAAGCGGCCGCTTCCCACCAAATCGCAGGCGAACGTGGGGCATACATTGACGCACTCGCCGCACGACGTGCACTTGTCAAAATCGCACTCCGGCGTGCTCACCTGCATGTTCTGGGCAAGCTCGGGATGGTTCTGCAGCGTCGAGAGCACCAGCTGCCGCCCGTGCGTGAGCGAACGGCGACGCTTGGTTGTCGTGGTGCCGCACATGGTGTTGAGCGTGCGCTCCAGCTGGGTAATCTGATGGCGATGTGCTTTGAGCTTCTGCGTCACCGAGGCCAGCGCCGCCGTCGCCGGGTTGAGCTTGGTCACCGTCAGGCCCGTGGTGCGGGCAATCTTTTCCATGTACTCCTTGCGCTCGTACTCGCGAAGCTTATGGCACTTGAGGCTCTTGGGGTCGACCTCCAAGCCCATACCCGTGCCAGACCACTCCTCGGCCTTCGCAATGGCCTCGCCCAGGATGTCCTCACCGCCGGTGTTGCGGCATTTATCGCACACGCCCAACGGCAGGTACACACTCACGTTGGGATAGTCGGCCAGTACCGAGAACCAGGTCTCGGCCGTAATATCGCCCACACAGGCAACGACGACCTCGTTTTCGCGCGGCATGCGCTTGAGGGCGCGCGTGCAGGTGACGTAAGCGGTCTCGTGGCTCGTGGCCGCCGAGACAATGTCGTCATACAGGTTTTTAGGCGCCAGGCGCGGCGAGATGATCGCCTCGGTCGGACAGGCAGCGGCGCACAGGCCGCACTTGCGACAGGAGTCGAGGATCTCGATGGCGTCTTCCTCGACCTCGATAGCGTTGACCGGACACACGTCCATGCACGCGGTGCAGCCGCTCTTTTCGTTTTTGCAGGTCAGGCACGGAATGGTGTTGCCGCGCGGACGCTCCTTGTAGTCGGCAGGATTCCACTGCGGCGCCGACGGATCGAGTGCATCGGTCACGCCGCCAAGCGGGTTTTTAAGAAAGTCGAAACCCTTGCTGATCTCGATAATGTCATCAAACAGATCGTGTTCCTGCGCCATGCGCGGCCCCTCCCTGAGCAGTGCAAACAAGCAAGAGATAATGATACGCCATCGGCCCACGCCTCGGGCAAATTACACGCGGCGCATCTTTGCGGCAAATAGCCTATGCCTATCGCCACTTCGATTGCACAAGGTCAATCAAGCGCCAAGCTATGCCTCGCACATGAGCTGCACGAGCTTCTGTTTGGTCACCTTGGTCTGCTCGTTGGCCATATTACGCTCGTTTCTAAAGACCGCATTTGCAACACTCTGCAGATCGGCATCGGAAATCTCGCCAAGGCCCAGCTCCTCGAGCGTCGTCGGCAGGCCAACGCGCTGGCAAAACTCGAGCACCTGATCAAGCTCGAGCGCACGCTCCAGGCGCAGCTGCACCACCAGGCCAAATGCCACGGCCTCGCCATGCATGGCCTTGCACTCGGGCAGAATCGTCAGACCGTTGGCGATGGCATGCGGCAACGCCAAGCCACCGCTCTCAAAGCCGACGCCCGAGAGCAGAATATTGCACTCGATCAGGCGCTCAACCGCCGGCGATGTACGGCCCTTTTTGAGATCGCGCTTGGCAGCGACGCCGCACTCCATGAGTGTGTCGTAGCAGGCACGTGCCGCGACCAGGGCCAAGTGCCCCGGCGCGCCGCCGTGCTCGTTGGCGCCGTGCACCGCGGCGCACGAACGCGCCTCGAAGTACGTTGCCAGTGCATCGCCCATGCCAGCAACCGTCATACGCAGTGGGGCCGCCGCGACCACGTTGGTATCGACCACGACCAGATCTGGATTCTTCTCGAGCATCAGATAGCGGTCGAACGACCCATCCTCGTGATACAGCACCGAAATCGCGCTGCACGGACCATCCATCGAGGCCGCCGTGGGGCATACGCACAACGGCAACTCGGCATAAAACGCAACGGCCTTGGCGATATCGAGCATCTTGCCACCGCCAATACCCACAACCATGTCGCAATACTCAGCCTGGGCTTCCTTAGCCATTTTTACAACGGCCTCTTCCGTACACGGGCCGTCATAAATCTTAAAGAACGGCTCGCTTAGATCGTCGTCCAGAAATCCATCGACGATCTGCCTGCACAGCCGATCCTCGGTGCCCTGGTCAAACAAGACATAGGCAGCGCAGCCCAACCATGACAAATACCTGCCCTGGCGCGAAAGCTCACCCGGCCCCTGAACATACCGACCGGGACCGCCATAAACCATGGGAAGCGCCATACGAGAATCCGCCCTTTCATCAACAACAATTGGTGCAAAGCAACCTGACCCCTTTGCACCATAGCAAAAAGGGGCAAAGTCATCTGCTGGCTTTGCCCCTTCCTTAGCTTGATTTACTCATCCATGAGATAGTAGTGGCCCAGCGCGTCGGCACCCAGGATGGCGTTTGCGACCATCTCGGGCGTCACCTCAAACGGCATGTTGCACATGGTGTCATCGGGCGCGC
>CATVQO010000005.1 GCA_958346165.1 uncultured Collinsella sp.
CGAACAGGCGCAGGCCTTCGGGCAGATGCGCCGCAAGCGGATAAAACTCTTCGGCAGAATACGGGGAAGGCAAGTGTAGCAGGACGCTTGCGGCCGAGGCGAACAGGATGTGCATGGCGTGGTCGGCGAGCGATTCCTCGTCAGTTGGCGTATCGAGGATGCCCGCAAGACAGCGGCGGGCGTCGGCGATACGGTTGAGCGACAGACTGGCGTATCCGCAGATAAAGCATGCGGAATAGCGCAGTGCGGAATCGGTGGCGTCAAGATAGGGGCGCGCCGTCTTGGCAGCGAGGGCGGCCTGTCCGCGAAAGTACAGCGCTTCTGCCGCGGCGATGGTGCGCGAATCGGGGTCGGAAATGCCTGCAACCGCAGCGTCAATCTGCCCCGGCACAAAGGCGGTGCACATCAACGGCATGGGAACGCGTGGGTGGCCATTGCAGTCCATCTTCCATCTCCCAACAGCTGGCAACAATAGCAGCAATTGTACTCCTGTTGCTCGGGACCCCTTTCGTTTTACTGTTCGGTTAACGCTTCGGATCGTTTTGGAAGGCTTACAAGCATGGTGGTCCCGTTCTTGGAACTTGTTTCGACCTCTACCGTGCCACCGTGAAGTGCTGCAATCTCCCAAACAAGCGCTAGCCCGAGTCCTGCGCCGCCGTATGCCCTGCTGCGGGATTTGTCTAGACGAAAGAACGGCTGGAAGATGCTCTCACGGTACTGTTTGGGTATTCCCGGGCCCTGGTCCTCGACTCGCAGGAACACGTGGCTGTCGTTGTCGCAGATGGAGACGTTGACAGTCGAGTCGGTGCGGCTATAACGGATGGCGTTTTCGACCAAGTTGAACACCAGCCGATAGAGGAGCGTATCACTTCCGATTGTCAAAGCGTCTCCAGCACAATTGAGGGCTATGCCCTTATTTTCGGCAAGTGGCGCAAGGTCGGTGAGGACCTCTTCGGACAAGGGACCGAGTTCAACATCGTCCTCGAAAGGAACGCTGCGGAGCTCACTCATCTCGAGTAATACCTTGGTCATTCGAGACATGCGCTCGGTTTGTTCTTGTAGCAAGCCGAGCAGCTCGGCTGTTTCGGGCTGCAAACCGGAGTGCTCGGAGATGAATAGTTCAATCTGTGCTTGCATAAGGGCGAGCGGGGTGCGCAGCTCGTGTGCGGCGTTGCCGGTAAACTGACGCTGTGCAGAGAACCCTTCGCCAAGACGGGCGATCATGTCGTTGAAAGAGGCGCTGCATCGTTGTAGCTCGGTGGGCACATCTTCACTGAGTCTGATTTCGCTTAGGTTGTCAGGCTGCACGCGCTCTACCTGGGCGGCAAAAGCCCGTAGCGGTTTGAGTGCACGGCCGCTCACAAAGTATGCCAGCGCGCCGCCAAGGAGTGTGACTCCAGCCGTGATGTACCAGGTTGTCGTGCCAAAAGACTCCTGTGCGTCGTTTACGACGATCGTGATCTTGTCATCGGGGGTCGCTTTCGTTGGGTCGAACGCCTGAGGCGAATCTTCGCCGGTTGCATTAAGGGCCGAGATGTCACTGCCGATGGCATCCATGTAGCGCATGCCCGTATAGCCGACCAGGCAGTTCGTCAGCACGCATGCCGCACACGTGAGCAGTGCCGTCATAATCGTTATGCGCCATTGCAGCGAAAGCCTTTTCATTCGCTATCCTCCATAACGTAGCCCTCTCCAATCCGATTGCGAATTGGGTCGTATCCCAAAGCGCTGCGTAGCTTTTTGCGGAGTGACGAGATATGAACGCGGATTGCGTTGCTAAAGCTGTTCACGCTGCTATCCCAAACGTGCTCGATAAGCTCCTCTTGGCTTACCGGACGCCCCTGATTAAGCATCAGGTATTCCAAGATTCCCGTTTCCTTGCGCGTAAGAGATAGAGCCTCACTGTCCACGGAAGCGATGCGCGCCTTGGTGTCAAAGCGGAGCTTTCCGCAGGTTAAGACTATGTCGCTTTGTGTAAAGCGCCTGAGGGTAAGGCTGCGGATCCTTGCCGCAAGTTCGTCCAGATGAAACGGCTTGGTGAGGTAATCGTTGGCGCCGGCATCGAGTCCGGCGACTTTGTCGGATACTTCGCCATGCGCGGACAGAATCAGTACCTTGGTCTCGCAGTCGGTTTTCCTAAGTTCCCTGAGTACGGTCATGCCGTCGATGCGGGGAAGGTTGAGGTCGAGCACCACGAGGTCGAAGGCCTCAACGTCCAGTAGGTCGAGCGCCTCCTGTCCGTCGTGACAGCAGTCGACGCTGTACGCCAAGTTTCGCAAGCTGCGCGCGATTGCATCGCACAGTGCTCGCTCGTCTTCGACGATCAAAATACGCATAACAGTCTCCTTGCACATTTCAAATCACGCTTAACACGGATTTTATGGTCGATATGGTCCAATGGTCGCGTAACGAAAGGAGTGATCAGGTTGTTCAAAGCGGTAAAACCCGTGGTACAGGTCGCTTTGTTGATCGTCGGAATTGCCATGGTGTGCTTTGGCGTTATGCGTGGCGAGGCGGATGCCGTGCTGGCCAAAGCGATTAGGCTGTGCTTGGAGTGTATCGGAATTGGATAAAAGAGAAAACACTGCGTCGCATGTTTTGGCCCGATTTCGCGGATTCATTCAGGCGGCTGCAACACTTATTACCAACATTCACCTGCCAAACTTTGCCAAAGGAAGCATCTATCAGGGCGCGGGAAAAACAGTCTGCGTACCTGGACTTAATTGCTATTCGTGCCCCGCGGCATCGGGTGCGTGCCCCATCGGGTCGTTCCAGTCGGTGGTAGGTTCATCCAAGTTCAACTTTTCTTACTACGTCACCGGTACGCTCATTTTGCTCGGCGTGCTGCTGGGACGCTTTGTATGCGGCTTTCTGTGCCCGTTTGGCTGGCTGCAGGAGCTGCTGCACAAGATCCCCGGCAAAAAGCTTTCGACAAAAAGGCTCAAGGCGCTCACGTACATCAAGTACGTCGTGCTGCTGTTTGCCGTGGTGCTGCTACCCGTCTTGGTGGTTAACGACGTGGGCATGGGAGACCCGTTCTTTTGTAAGTACATCTGTCCGCAGGGCGTGCTCGAGGGCGCCATTCCGCTGGCGGCTGCCAATGCCGGAATTCGATCTGCGCTGGGACATCTCTTTACTTGGAAACTTGCCGTTCTCATTGCCGTGGTAGTGCTGAGCGTTTTGTTCTACCGCCCCTTCTGCAAATGGATTTGTCCACTCGGCGCATTCTATGCGCTCATGAATAGGGTGTCCCTACTGGGGATTCGGGTCGATGCATGCAAATGTGTCTCGTGCGGCAAGTGCTCAAAGGTTTGTCAGATGGACGTTGATGTGGTCCGCGCGCCCAATCATGCCGAATGTATCCGGTGCGGAAAGTGCATCGGGGTCTGTCCCGTCGACGCCATCAGCTATCGCTATGGCCTGGATGTGTCGGCGGAAAAGCTCCCCTTGACCGCCGATAAAAAGTAAACAAGCTTCGACAAAACGGAGGAATGACCATGAAGCTTTCTAAGATTGCGGCTCTGTTTATGGTGCCAGTATTGGCCTTGTGCCTTGTGGCGTGTTCGGCGCCCAGTGGCAATGCGAGCGAATCTGCGAGCTCCGATCCTAAGATCGCAGAACTCACTGCGCAGAAGCCGACCAATGCCGACGAGGCCGCCGAGCTGTATGCGAAGCTCATGAAAAAGGAGAACGATATCCTTTCGAGTGATAACGCACTGTGGGAAAAGGTATTCAATGCGGCAAATAAAGACTCGGCAATGATTGAGGACGGCAGCAATTACGGCGATTTCCTGCTCAAGACCATCGACGGCGCCAAGGATGAGTTCACGGCGGATGAGCTTAAGACGCTCAAGGCCGGTGCGCAGCAGATCAAGGAGATCGAGGACAAGCTCGAGAGCTTGGAGAAGGAGTTCCCCGGCTGTGGAAGCACGCCGAGCGCAGGCGAGAGCGTCGACGCTTCGGCCGCTGGCATGACGGCTGGTGCCAATGCTTCGAGCGAGGCGACGAAGTTCCCCAGCTTTACGGGCAAAGACCTGGATGGCAACGACGTGAGCAGCGACGAGCTGTTCTCTAAGAACAAGGTCACCGTCATGAACTTCTGGTTCACCACGTGCAAGCCGTGCGTGGGCGAGCTGGGCGATCTTGAGAAACTGAATCAGGAGCTTGCCGAGAAGGGCGGACAGGTCGTGGGTGTCAATTCCTTTACGCTCGATGGCAACAAGGGCGAGATTGCAGATGCCAAGGACGTGCTGAGCAAGAAGGGCGTGACGTATAAGAACATCTGGTTCAAGTCGGATAGCGAGGCCGGTAAGTTTACGTCAAATTTGTTCTCGTTCCCGACAACGTATGTCATCGATCAGAATGGCAACATCGTAGGGGATCCCATCGTGGGAGCCATCAGCTCCGCCGAGCAGCGCGCAGCACTCGACAAGCTTATCGACCAGGCGATTGCGAATAGCGAGCAGTAGAAAGTGCGTAAAGCATAGCGAGGATCGTGCGCCGCTACGCGAAGTAGTCCGCTACCTTTCAAGATAAGCTCCACCATATAGAGGCCCCACTTGGGGCCTCTTTTTTTGGGCGCCGTCCCGTTCGTTTTTTGGCGCGGTTCGTTACATTCCTCACTGGCGCCGGCAAAAAATGGGGATAGAGTAGGACAAACGCGTCGAATACGAACGGCGGAGGAGAGCGGGCAGGGTGCCTGCGCAGGAGAGGTTGCCGTCCATGCTGGAGCTCAAAGGAATTTGCAAAAGGTACGTCACGCAGTCGTTTACGCAGGTGGCGCTCGACAACGTAAGCCTGTCTTTTCGCGATAACGAGTTCGTGGCCATTCTGGGTCCCTCAGGCTCGGGCAAAACTACGATGCTCAACGTTATCGGCGGACTCGACCACTTTGACTCGGGCGACCTGCTGATCGACGGTATTTCGACCAAGGACTTTCACGATCGCGATTGGGATGCCTACCGCAACAACCGCATCGGCTTTGTGTTCCAGAGCTATAACCTCATTCCGCATCAGACCATTTTGGAAAACGTTGAGCTGGCGCTGACGCTCACGGGCGTGGGGCATGCCGAGCGCCGCCAGCGTGCGCGCGAGGCGTTGGAGAAAGTCGGCCTGGGCGAGCACGTTAACAAGCGCCCGAGCCAGCTTTCGGGCGGGCAGATGCAGCGCGTGGCCATCGCCCGCGCCCTGATTAATGATCCCGAGATTGTGCTGGCAGACGAGCCGACCGGCGCCCTGGACTCAACGACATCCGTGCAGGTCATGGATCTGCTCAAGGACGTGGCGCGCGACCGTCTGGTGATTATGGTCACGCACAATCCCGAGCTGGCGTACCAGTACGCCACACGCATCGTCAATCTGGCGGACGGCAAGATTACCGACGATTCCGACCCTTTTGATGTTGCCAAGGCCACGCGCCGTGAGGCCAAGCCTACGCGCAAAACCTCGATGAGCTTTGTGACGGCGCTGGGGCTTTCTGCCCGAAACCTCATGACCAAAAAGGGCCGTACGGCCATGACGGCCTTTGCAGGTTCGATTGGAATTATCGGTATTGCGGCAATCCTGGCGCTCTCCAATGGCGTGAACAATTACATCAAAAAGGTCGAGGAGGATACACTCTCGAGTTACCCGCTCACCATCTCCAAGCAGGACTACGACCTGTCTTCCATGATGGGCGGGCAGGGGGCTGCGGATGATGACTCGCCTGAAAACGTGGATTCGTCCGACGACGGCGCCGGCGGCAAGGCTCAGGGAACCGATAAGATTCCCGTGGTCACGGCTGTAAAGGATATGTTTGCGAGCGTTAAGTCTAACGACATGACGAGCTTTAAGGCATGGCTTGACGACGGTGGCGACGGTATTGACAAAGAAGTCAATGCTATCCAGTACGGCTACGGTGTATCGCCGGTTGTCTATCGTGCCGGCAAGGGCGATGAGAAGCCTGTCCGGCTGGTGCCCAACGCCATGACCGAGGCCATGAGCGGAGGCGCGAGCTCGGCGGCAACGGTGAGCATGGAATCCATGGGAACCTCGGTCTTTAACGAGATGATTGACGACCAGCGCCTGCTCGACAGCCAGTACGATGTCGTCGCCGGTCATTGGCCCACGTCCGCCAACGAAGCCGTGATGGTGCTTTCGAGCCGCGGTACGGTGGGCGACTATACGCTCTACAGCATCGGCGCGCTGGATATCGATGAGCTCAACGACCTGGTTAACAGTGCTATGACAGCCGACGGCAAGATTGAGACGCCCAAGACCGGCACCGACTTTACCTACGATGATGCGTTGTCCACGACGTTCAAGGTGCTGTCGCCGGCCGATGCCTATCGCAAAAACGAAGAGACCGGCATGTGGACCGATATGTCTGGCGACACCGACTTTATGGCCGCCAAGGTTGCCGACGGTATCGACGTGCACATTGTGGGCGTGGTGCGACCCAACGAGACCGCCAACGCGAGCGCGTTGTCCCCGGGTATTGCCTACACGCATGCGCTGACTCGCCAGCTTATGGAGCGCGCCGCCGATTCACAGATTGTGCAGGAGCAGCTCGCCCACCCCGAGACGGATGTCTTTACGGGTAAGTCTTTCGATGAGCTGCAAGGCGAGGCCAGGCAAGGAGTGGATCTGGGCAGCATGTTCAGTGTGGACGAGGCGGCGCTCAAGAGCGCGTTCTCGTTCGATGCTTCTGCGCTCTCGGGTGCGGCCGGCGGTATGGACCTGTCGGGTCTTGACTTGTCCGGTCTGGACATTGACCTTTCGGGAGTAGGGAGGGATATCGACTTCAGCGACATCATCGCCAAAGCGCCAACCCCCGATTTCTCAGGCGTCTTCGATGGGTTGGAGCTTACGCCCGAGCAGATGCGGCAAGTGGGGGTGCTCGCCAACCAGCTGTTCACGGGTTTTATACAGTCGGAACAGTTTAAGGCGCTGTCACCCGAAGATCTTAAGGACACGTCAAAGCTTGCTGCCGCATTCTCGGCGTATCTTGAGCATGATGCCGCAGCCCAGCAATGCCTGGCACAGCTCAAGGCGCTGGGCGGCGATGCTCTTGCCGAGCGCCTGAAACAGGCGATGACCGACTATGTGCAAAAGCAGCTGGCTCCGTATCTGCAGCAGGCTATGGATCAGATGATGAAGTCGATCAGCGACCAGATTGCGGCGACGGTGTCAGCTCAGCTCAAGGCGGGCGCGGCAGGGCTCATGGACCAGATGGCGACGCAGATGTCTTCGAGTATTGCCAACTTGGCGGGCGCCATGCGTGTGGATGCGAGCGCCTTTGCCCGTGCCATCCATTTCAACATGGACGCCGAGGACCTGAGTTCGCTCATGATGAGCTATGCCAAGGCTTCGAAGCTCACCTACGACAACAATCTGGCCACGTTGGGTTATGCGGACGAGGCGGATCCCATCTCGGTCAAGATTTTCCCGCGCGACTTTGAGGCCAAGGAGCGCGTGCTCGATTACATCGATGCGTACAACAAGCAGGTCAAAGCCGCCGGCCACGATGAGCAGGCAATCTCGTACACAGACTACATGGGTATCATCATGGGTTCGGTGACCGACATCGTGAACACCATCAGCTTGGTGCTCATCGCATTCGTGAGTATCAGCCTGGTGGTGAGCTCCATCATGATCGGCATCATCACCTACATCAGCGTACTGGAGCGCAAGAAGGAGATTGGCATTCTGCGCGCAATCGGCGCGTCGAAGCGCAACGTGGCCAACGTATTCAATGCCGAGACCTTTATCGAAGGTCTCATCGCCGGCGTCTTTGCCATTATCGTCGTGGTGCTCGTGAGTTTTCCGGTTAATACCTGGGCACTTGCGGCCAAACAGGTCCCCAACCTGATGAGCCTGCCCGTGCAGGATGCGCTGGTACTCATCGCGATTTCGGTGCTGCTGACGGTTGTCGCTGGCCTGCTGCCGGCCCGTAGCGCATCCAAAAAGGATCCCGTGGAAGCCCTGCGCTCCGAATAATGTGACAAAGGGGCAGTCCCTTTGCCACGTTCGTTGATATGAGAGAAGAGTAGATGATTCTATCGTTGGCCCCTATGGAGGGGATTACCGGGCATGTGTTCCGTCGCGTGCATGCGGAGTGCTTCGGTGCACTCGATTGCTATTACACGCCGTTTTTGCCGCCGCCGCGGGTGGGAAACCGCTTTGGCGGCAAGGCGTTTAAGGAGATCGATCCTGCCAATAACCAGGGGCTCAACGTGGTGCCTCAGCTGATGTCCAAGAACGCGGACGAGTTTGTGTGGGCGGCACAGGTGCTCGCCGACATGGGCTACCGCGAGGTCAATCTCAACCTGGGTTGCCCTTCGGGAACGGTTGTCGCCAAGGGCAAGGGCTCGGGTTTCTTGCGCAATCTCGACGAGCTCGAGGCGTTCTTAAGCGATGTGTGCGAGCGGTCGCCGTTGCCGGTATCGGTAAAGACCAGGCTGGGGTTGGAACGCGATGACGAGTATGAACGTGTGCTCGATCTGTATTGCCGCATGCCGTTGGCAGAGCTGATTGTGCACCCGCGCGTACAGAAGGACCGTTATACGGGCTCGCCGCGCAAGGAGTTTTACGGCGAGACGCTGGAGCGTGCGCCGTTTCCGGTGGCCTATAACGGCGACATTTTCGATCTTGAGGATATGGACGCGCTGGCGGAGGCCTATCCCGACACGCGCCATGTAATGCTAGGGCGTGGCCTGCTCGCGAACCCCGCGCTGGCTCGCATGGTTAAGGGCGGTCCTGCTGCCACGGCAACCGAACTGCAGCGTTTCCACGACACGCTGTTTGCGGTCTATGCAGAAGAGATTGGCGGCAACGCGGTCTTTCGTATGAAGGAGTGGTGGTTCTACGCCAAGTGCGCTTTCGCCGACCCCGCTACCGTTCACAAGCTCGTACGTAAGACCAAAAAGGTCGACGAATACCGCGCCGCCGTCGAGCGCGTCTTTCGCGAACAGCCGCTTGCACCCACAGCTCGCTTCAACGACTAGTTAGTCGTTGGGGACGTTCTTTAACGACTAGTCATTTATGAACGTCCCCAATGACTATGTTGCACTAGAGCAGGTTTTCCTGCACCCATGCGATGATGTCGCTTGACTCGTAGAGCGGCTTGCCGTCGATGAACAAGCAGGGAACCTGGCGTTTTCCGCCGACGGCGATGAGTGCCTGCTCAGCATCGCCGTCGATCGAGATATTGCGCTCGGGGATGGTCACATCGTTATCGGCAAGGAATCGCTTGACTTTTATGCAATACGGGCAGCCGGTCATAACGTACAGTGCGAGCTCATGATTAGTAGCCATAGGTCTCCAATCGGTTGCGGTTTTGATTGAAATACCCAAAGCCGCCGCGGTCTATGCGCGCGTCAACGACGACTCGATGGCCTGAACCAGAAACGCCGTGGCTCCGGTGCCGCAGGGCTTGTCGTAGTAGTCAACAAAGCGCTGGTCGGCAAGATAACCGTGGGCGAGGCCCAGGTATGCTTCGTCTTGGGGCTCGTGTCCCCAGTTGAGACCAATCCAACGACGATGCATCGCGACGAGCTTGCGAGCCTCGCTTCCATTCGCATCGCCATCGCCCATGGCAATCGAAAGCTGGCCCAGAACAGCGCGTTCAAGTTCCTTCATGTCGTTCCATGTCTCGGGGTCCATGTCCAGCAGCGCTTCATCTGCTGCATCGATAGCCTCATCGCCATAGCGCGCCCGCGCTTCGGCGCCGTAGCGCTCCTCGTTTTCCTGCACGGCGCGCCAGCGTTCCAGTTGCGGCAGGACGGCGCCCATGAGCGAGACGGCTTCGTCGAGCGACATGCCTGTGTTTTGTGCTAGCCGTGGGGCGCAATCCTCGATCATCGCCTCCATGGTGGTGTCGTAGGTGTACTTGCCGTGGTCGTAGCACCACTTGCAGTAATGGTCGGTCGTGGCGCCTGTGGCATCGGTGCCGCAGTCGTCGGGCGTGAGTATCATGCCGCAGCTCTGGCAATAATGCTCGGGCATTTCGAGCAGGTGGGACAGTGGCTCGCCGGTTACGGCGGCAATGAGCTTCATCATGTCGATGCCCGGGGTGACCTCGTCGCGCTCCCAACGGCTGACGGCTTGGCGCGTGACAAAGAGTTTGGCGGCGAGCTGCTCTTGGGTAAGGTGATGGGCGCGACGGATGGCAATGAGCTTTTCTGCAAAGGCCATAGCGGCTCCTTTCTGCTGGTTGATGGCTTAAGCATACGCGGCGGCAGACGCCCTTCCAAGCAACCGTTGGTTGCACGGCGGGGGACCGCGGCGAAGAATTGCACGCAACGCCCCACGCCTCCATGCCGTACAATGACCGGCATGGAACCTATTGCACACATACATACCGACCTGCCGCAGAAGTTCGGCATCCCGCGCAACAGCTTTTTGGCGCCTCATCTGCAGGGACGCATCGTTTTTGAGCCGGAATTTGCCTCCAACGCAGCGGTTGAGGGTCTGGACTCCTTCTCTTACCTGTGGCTGCTGTGGCGCTTCGAAAACGGAACGCCCGGCGGCACGGCTAAGGACATAGCCGCCGATGCCAAAACGCAGGACAGGTCCGGCACCAACGCAAAATGGTCGAAAACTGTGCGTCCGCCGCGCCTGGGTGGAGCCGAGCGTGTGGGCGTCTTTGCCACGCGCAGTCCGTTTCGCCCTAATTCCATTGGGCTCACCTGCGTCAAGCTCGACCGCGTGGAGCTTACCGACGATGGTCCCATCATCCATGTGTTGGGGGCCGACCTGCGCGACGGCACGCCCATCTACGACATTAAGCCCTACATTCCGTTTGCGGACTGCCACCCGGATGCAACGGGCGGCTGGATTGAGGATGCTCCGTGGCAAGAGCTCGATGTTGAGTTTCCGCAGGCGCTGCAGGATATGGTCTCGCCCGCAAAGCTCCCCGGCTTGGTCGAGGTCCTTCGCCAAGATCCGCGCCGCGCGGGCAGCAAGCACGAGCCAAACCGCGTCTATCATCTTGCCTTCGCCGGGCTCGACATATCGTTTACGGTCGACGAAACCCAGCTAACCGTAGTCGCCGTCAACGACGCGCAAGGCTAACCTGCCATTCGTCCGCACCCGTCAAATTAAGCGCCAAACCCCGCGCCAAAACCGCCCGTGCTGGTGGACAATAACGCCTACCAAAACAATCCGCTTTGCACGGGAGTTCAGCATGAAATACGACTTTAGCTCGCTTATCGACCGCCACGGCATGGACTCCATCGCCGTTGACTCTTGGGGTGAGATGCCCGGTATGGCTCCGAACGCACCCGACGAGGGCTTCGACCGCATCCCCATGTGGGTGGCGGATATGAACTTTGCCACGGTGCCCACGGTCCAGGATTACATCATTCAGCGCGCTCAGCATCCCATGTTTGGCTATTTCAATCCTCGCGACGAGTACTTTGACCGCATCATCGAATGGCAGAGCCGCCGCAATGGCGTCGAGGGCCTGGCACCTGAGCATATCGGCTACGAAAACGGCGTGCTGGGCGGTGTCGTGTCGACGCTGCGCGCGTATGTCCAGCCGGGCGATGCGGTGTTGGTCCACAGCCCCACCTACATCGGCTTTACCAAGTCCATTGAGGCCGCGGGCTATCGCATTGTCCACAGCCCGCTTAAGCTCGACGACCAGGGCGTGTGGCGTATGGACTTTGAGGACATGGAGCGCAAGCTCGCACAAAACCACATCCATGCCGCGGTGTTCTGCTCGCCGCACAATCCCTGCGGCCGCGTATGGGAGCGCGACGAGATCGAGCGCGCTATGGACATCTATCGCCAGCACGATTGCATGGTAATCTCGGACGAGATTTGGTCCGATATCATCCTGCCGGGACACAAGCACATCCCGACGCAGTCGGTGAGCGAGGATGCCCGCATGCGCACGGTTGCCCTCTATGCGCCGAGCAAGACGTTTAACCTGGCGGGTCTGGTCGGCAGCTACCACATTGTCTACAACGAGACGCTGCGCGATCGCATGTGCGCCGTGTCCGACAAGACCCACTACAACGAGATGAATGTCCTCTCCATGCATGCGCTTATCGGTGCTTACCAGCCGCAGGGCTACGAGTGGGTGAACGAGCTCAACCAGGTGCTTGCCGGCAATATCGAGTACTTCTGCGATTACGTGGACGAGCATTTTGAGGGCGTGTCCTATTCGCGTCCGCAGGGCACGTACATGGTGTTTCTGGACTGCACCGAGTGGTGCCGCGAGCATGGCCGCGATATTCAGTGGCTGCTCGACGAGGGAGCGCGCGTGGGCGTGGGGTATCAGGACGGCCGCCCGTTCCACGGACCCTGCCACATTCGCGTGAATCTGGCGCTGCCGCTTTCGCGCGTGAGAGAGGCGTGCGACCGCCTGGACCGCTACGTTTTTAATGCACGGTAAATGAGAGCTTCGCGCGGGGCCTTCTGCCGCGTCGGCGGGAAGGCCCCGTACGGTAAGGCGTCTGTAACCATTGGGCGCTCGAGTGATTTCATTTGCTATTATTTTTTAGCATTTCAGTCCGTGAATAGGATCGTCTGGAGCTCGATGAAAAGACCTCGCCGCTCGGTTGCCATATCGTTGTTTGTTGCGCTTGCGGTAGCGTGTGCCTTTGTCGTAGCGATAGCCGGCTGTTCCGGGTCGAATGACGGAGCCTCGACGTCTGCATTAGAAAAACTGGACGCCTCGCAAGTCAAAGACGACGACCTTAAGACGCTCAACGTCGGCAGCGACCTCTATCCACCGTTTGTGTATACCGACGAGTACGGCGATATCGTTGGCCTGGATGTCGAGATATTGACCGAGGCTTTGGCCCGCATTGGTTACAAGCCAAAATACCAGCTGATCGACTGGGAAAAGAAGAAAGAGCTGCTGGCGAGCGGCGAGCTCGATTGCGTCATGGGCAGCTTTAGCATGACGGGTCGCGAGAACGAGTATTGTTGGGCCGGCCCGTACCTTGCGAGCCGCCAGGTAGTCGCGGTCGATCCCCAGAGCGATATCTACACGCTTGCCGATCTTGAGGACAAGGTTGTGGCGGTCCAGTCCACTACCAAGCCCGAGGACATTTTGCTCAATCGTACAAATGAAAACGTTCCGCAGATCAAGGAGCTCTACAGCTTTTCGGACCGCTCATGCCTGAACCCGGCGCTCGTCGAGGGCCTGGTCGACGCCATCGCCGCGCATGAGTCTTCGCTGCTCACCTACGAAAAAGACTATGGTGTGACGTATCGCATTTTGGATGAGCCGCTGCTGGAGGTTGGTTTGGGCACCGCTTTCGATCTCAACGATACGCGCGGCATCGACGTTAAGCTCACCCATGCCTACCAAGAAATGCTTGTCGATGGCACCATGGAACGCCTGGTGTCAAAGTACTTTGATGACCCTGCACCATTTTTGAATACGGAGGGCCTGTCATGATCGATGCGCCCGACCACGCCGTAGGGGAGCGGGACGATCGTTCGGCATGGGTATGGCTCATTGCCGCCCTGTTGGGGATAGCGCTCTCGGTTGTTGCCGGCATGATGAGCTACGGTTACACGACAGCCCAGGCCGAGCAGCGCTTTGCCGACGTTGTCGATTACGTGGCGACGCAGAGCCTTTCCTACGATGCATTCAATAGCGCCTATACGACCAAAAACCTGATTCGCGTTATGGAGATCGCCGGAGAGGCGGCGCGCGATATGGAGCGCGACGGCTCGGTGGATAACGCCGCGCTGGAGCAATATGCTGACCAGTTCAACGTGAGTGCGCTGATCGTGACGGACGCATCGGGCAACTTGGTGTCCGAGTCCTCGACGGATGGCGTGGGCTACGAGTCGCTTGCTACGTATCTCAAAGAAGCGCCCGTGTTGGAGGTGGCAACCCATCCGCTTAAGTCTTATACCGATAGTATTACGCTTGCGGATGATTCGGTTGCAGACATTGGTTGCGTGGCCCGGCAGGATGGCGAGGGTATCGTTATCGCGGTAAGGCATCGGAGCGCGAAGGCGGTTGCAGGCAATACGCTCAAACTGCAGAGTCTGCTTGAAGGTTATGAAACCATCGATAGCGGCAATATCGTGATCGAAAACGATGGCAAGGTCGTTGCGACCAACGCCGTTGAACCCACCATCTTGGGCGTGTTCGACCTGCCTGCGACGGACGCCATCATTGTCGACGAAATTAAGGATCGATGTCTGCCCGGCAAAGTCCGACTGGTCAACGTCAACGGCGAGTGGTATTTGGGCACATACGGCAAAGCGCAAAAATTCTACGTGTACACCTATGCCTCGGCGCAGCGCTACTTTGAGGTCGTCGCGGCTGTCGCTGCCGGCGTGCTGGTGCTTTACAGCGGTGTTGTAGCCTCTGTTGTGATGGTGCGTCGCCGCGCTGATCGTCGACGCTTGACAGACTTGCTGCAGCAGGAGCGCGACTATGGCGACAAGCTGGCAAAGGCGGCGCGTGAGGCCTCGTCTGCCAACTCGGCAAAGACGGAGTTCCTGCGTCGCATGAGCCACGATCTGCGCACGCCCATCAACGGCATTCGCGGTATGGTTGAGGTCGGCGATGGCAATGCGGACGATCTGCAAAAGCAGACCGAGTGCCGCTCAAGGATCTGGACGGCATCGGGATTGCTGCTCGACCTTGCCAACGAGGCCCTGGATATGAGTCGTCTGGAGAGCGGGCAGATCGAACTGGAGCTTGTTCCCACAAACTTGGTGACCCTCAACCACGAGGTGCGCGATATTCTGGAGCGCCAGGCCGAGGAGCGTCTGGTGACAATTATCTGCGACCAGCAGACGCTTAATCATCCCTATGCGCGGGTGAGCGTGACGCACCTCAAGCGCTTGTTGCTCAATATTGCCGGTAATGCCGTTAAGTACAACCGCCGGGGCGGCTATGTTCGCCTGGTGTGCCGCGAGGTGGAGCCAGTGGATGGCGCCCCCGTCTATGAATACACGATCGCCGATAACGGTATTGGCATGAGCGAGGAGTTCCAACAGCACCTCTACGAACCGTTTTGTCGCGAGGAGCAACAGGTGGAAGGCGCTTCATCGGGAACTGGTCTGGGTGCGCCTATCGCAAAACAGTTGGTCGAGCTTATGGGCGGAACCATGAGCTTTACGAGCATCTTGGGGCAGGGGACGACGTTTACCATCCGTCTGCCGTTTGAGAAGTGCGAGCGCTCCGAGATTCCTCAGGCTGTGCGCGTGGACGCGGGGGATGGCGATGCGCTCCAGGGCTTGCGCGTTTTGCTCGTAGAGGATAACGACCTGAATGCCGAGATTGCACAGTTTACGCTCGCCCGCGCCGGTGCCGTCGTGACGCATGCTAAGGATGGTGAGTCTGCCGTCGAGATGTTTGCCGCGAGCGCGCCGCATGAGTACGACGTGGTGTTGATGGATATCATGATGCCCGGTATCGATGGCCTTGAGGCCACGCGTCGGATTCGAGCGCTCGATCGCGAGGATGCCGCGACCACGCCGATTATCGCCGTGAGCGCCAACGCCTTTGCCGACGATCGCAGGCTTTCGCGTGAGGCGGGCATGAACGCGCACCTGAGCAAGCCTGTGAGCTCGCAAGAGCTCGTTGAGGTGCTTGCGCACATAGCCGCCGACGCTTCATAAGCATATGGCCCGGTTCCGAGGTGGGTTGGAACCGGGCCATATTGCTATTGATGAGGCCTGTTGAGGGGCTTACTTCTCCTGAATCTGCTTGCCGCAAAGATGCTCAATCGAAATCTCGTAGAGTTGGACGCCCTTGATGTCTTTGGCGATTTCCTCCTCGACTTCTTCGGCAGAAGGGTAGTACTTAAGCGCGAGCTGGCGGACTTTGTCCTCGATAAACGCAGGCGCCTCATCTACCAGGCGACAACGGCCAAAGACCACGGTACTCATAACGTAGGGAGCCCAGTCATCGTCCTTGTACCACTCGTTACCGTAAACGGTAAAGCAGATCTTGTCATCGCGCTTGAGTGCGTCGACCTTGTGGCCGGCTTTGGCGCCATGGAAATAGATCTTGTCGTGCTCGGCGTCGAAGAAGTAGTTGACGGGAATGGCGTACGGGTAGCCATCATCGCCGTTGACGGCAAAGACGCCGCGCTTGCAGGTGGCGAGCAACTTGCGCGCTTCCTCGTCAGTGATGGCGCGTTTCTTTCGACGTAAGGGCCTAAACATCATTGGCTTCCTTTCTGCTGCGTATGGTGGTTGAGCACAAACTATAGCAAAACAGCTCCGTATTTCTTGATGCGGGCGAGCATGTTTTTGAGCTTGTTAAAGTCGACCGGTTTGGACAGATGGGCGTTCATGCCGGCGTCGTGTGCCGCCTTGGCGTCCTCGGCGAAGGCGTTGGCGGTGAGCGCGATGATGGGGATGTCGGCTGCATCGACCTTCTCGCTCAGGCGAATCGCGCGGGTTGCCTCGTAGCCGTCCATGCCCGGCATCATGATGTCCATCAGAATCGCATCGAAGCTGCCGGCGGGACGGCCGACGTATAGGTCGACCGCTTCGTTGCCATCGGCGGCGCGAGTTACGACAATGCCTTCGCTTTCGAGCAGCGCCTGGGCAATCTCGGCGTTCAATTCGTTGTCTTCGGCGAGCAGCACGTTCATGTCGGCGAGCGAGCAGTCGAGCGCCCTCTCGACCGTATCTGCCCGCGTCTGAGGGTTCTTGTCGATATCGAGCGGAATCTGGACGTTGAACGTACTTCCCACGCCAACCTCACTCGAAATCTCAATCGTACCGCCCATCAGTTCGATAAGCGACTTGACGATTGGCATGCCCATGCCGGTTCCTTGGAACTTGCTGCGCGCATTGTCACCTTCTTGTGCAAACGGCTCATAGATATGCTTTAAAAACTCGGGAGCCATGCCAATGCCGGTATCCGAAACGCTAAAGCAAAAGAGCGCGCGCCCGTTATCGAGTGGCTTGGTCTTTGAGCTAAAGGTGACGGAGCCGCCGTGCTTGTTGTACTTAATGCTGTTGTTTAACAGGTTGATCATAATCTGTCGGATATGGGTGGGACTGCCGATCATGTATGGTCCCGTGGCGTACGGCAGACTATTGTCCTGCATTGTGATGCCGTTATCGGATGCGCGGAGCTTGCACAGCACCAGCGTATCGTCACAGAGCTTTTTGAGGTTAAAAGGCGCATGTTCCAGTGTTAGCTTGCGGTCTTCGATTTTGCCCATCTCGAGGATGTCGTTGATCAGCGAGAGCAGGTGATTGGCGGCAACGCGCGCCTTGGCACGGCTCTCGCGGGCGACTTGCATATCGCCTTCCTTCAATTCCTCGATCTCGATAAGGCCCAGGATGCCGTTGAGCGGCGTGCGGATGTCGTGGCTCATGCGCGTGAGGAATGCCGTCTTAGCGGCGTTGGCGGCATCGGCTTTTTTGCGCTCGGTTCGAGCGCGCACGAGCGCCCAGATGAGCAGGACGATGCCGACCGACAACATACCGATGAGGGTAGCTGCAATGGCGGTGCGGTTGCGATAAAGGAATTGAAGCGTGTTGGATTCCTGGGCCGTGTACGACGTGGAGGAGAAATTGCTTGCGGAGAGCGATTCTCCGGCATTGATGATGCCCTTGTTGATGATTCCCAGCAGCTCGGGCTTTCCGCGCGAAATCCAGCACGAGAGCTCACAGGTGTCAGGGAGTTCGACCGTCTCGCAGTCCTCGAGATCGTAACGGTCACCGATGGTTTTTACGCGTGAACTGGGAGCGACGATGCAGTGCGCCGTTCCCTTCCTGAGGGCGTCGAACGCTTCATCGTCGGATTGGTATTCGGTTACGGTCGCTGTGGGGAACAGACTTTCAAGTGCATTTTTGTTGACAAACGATGATTTGGTACAGGCGATGTTCTGAAGGTCTTTGTTCAGGTTGCTGCCGGTGTAGATGGCGGTGAGGGATATGGTCCCCAACGATATCGACTGCACAACGCCTGTTTGCTCGGCAAACCAGTAATCTCGGTATACCGGCAGCGCAACGTCTATGCTTCCCTTTGACAGGGCCTTTGACATCATCTTGTAGCTATCAAAGGCGACGGTTTTGACCGTAATGCCAAATTTATCGTGTAGCGTCGTCGCAAGCGATGCGAGCGAGCCTTCCATTTCGCCGTCTTCGTCCTCGTTGCAGTAGGGGAGTTTGCCCGTAATGTAGCCGAGCGTGATGGTGTTGTCATTTGCTTTGAGCCAGGAACGTTCGGGGCCGTTGAGCGATGATGAACCGCTGTTTTGGGTCGAGTAGTTAGATTTGACTTCGTCGTTATAGCGTGGGTTGACGCGGGCGATTGCCGTCATGGCGGCATTGATGTCGTTCATCAGGTCGGGGCGGCTTTTGGGAACGGCAAAATAGTAATCATTCGAGCCAAGGTAGAACATGGGTGACGCATCGGGCGACGAGATGGTGTCGTTCATGATAACGGCATCGACCTCGTTGTTTGCGAGCGCGTCGAAGAGAACGGAGCCTCCGTCATACTCCCTGTATGTGCAGGTGATTCCTTCGTTGGCGAGCTACTGCTGGCCAACGAAGGTTTGCATAACGCCGGGGTTGCAGCCGATAGTGAGACCCTGGAGTGCTTGAGGGTCACCCTTTGCGAGGTCGTCACGGTCGGGCCTGGCGTAGATGTAGTAGCGCTCGGTGCCCTCGGGGTTCGAGGAAAAGAGCAGCTTTTGGGCGCGCTCCTCGGAGTAGGAGATGTTGGGCATGAGGTCGATCTCGCCCGCCTCGAGCATGTCCATAAGCTCGGTGAAGGTGCCGGAGACGTATTCGTACCGCCAGCCGGGCGTGTAGTATGACAGGGTCTGGAGGTACTCGTAACCCCATCCCGAGAGACGCTCGCCGGGGGTGCCGTCTTGGAAGCCCTCGTTGCTGACGAGCCAACCAACGCGGACCGTCTTGACTTGCTGACTAGAGTCATCGGCAAAAGCCTGGACAGGCGCGATAGAACTCAGCACGGCAAGCGCGGCAAGCACAATGGCCAGGGCGCGATATATAACTGAACGAAGGACAGTGGCAGCTCTCACGTGCAATCCTAACGAATCGAGACATTACCGCATAAGGATACCAGCTCAGCCTGCCCAGTCGGCAGCTGCACCGCTAAACGCTCCCGCCCGGCAGTCATCGGGGACGTTCTTAAACGACTAGTCATTGGGGACGTTCTTGTTTGACTAGTCATTTAAGAACGTCCCCAATGACTAGTTCCGTTTGCGGGGGAGGCGTGGGACAATACCGAGCGAATGCGATTGGTTGTTTGGGAAAAGGGGTCGCGATGAACAAGTTGAGGACGCTTGCCGATGTGTTGCGACAGGCTGGCTTTGCGCGCATCACGGGCCTGTTTCTTATCTTCTATCTGCTGTGCTCGACGGCCGTCTGGCTGTCCGAGCCCACGACCCTTACGTTTGGCGATGGACTTTGGTTTAGCTTTGAGACGGTCTCGACGATCGGCTTTGGCGATATCCCCGCCGAAACGCCGGTTGCCCGCGGCGTTACCGTTATCCTAAGCGTCATCAGTATCTTCTATATCGCCATGCTTACGGGCGTGGCGGTGAACTACTGCAATACGCTCATCAAGCTGCGCCAAAAGGACACCATGGCGCGCTTTATGGACGATCTTGAGCATTTGGAAGAGCTCGATTGTGACGAGCTCGCCGACCTGTCGCGCCGCGTGCGCGAATATCGCCGCCGCCAACGCTAGAACGGGCGCCGCGCGTCACGACGAGGGGGACTGAAATGAATATCACCGTGTATCTGGGTGCCAGCGTCGGTAATGACCCGGCGTTTCTACCTGCGGTACAGGAGCTGGGCAACTGGATTGGCACCAACGGCCACGCGCTGGTATACGGCGGGTCCAAATCGGGCCTGATGGGCGCGCTCGCCGATAGCGTGCTCGATGCTGGCGGACATGTGACGGGCGTGGAGCCGAGCTTTTTTATCGAGGCCGAGTTTCAACATGACGGTATCGACGACCTCATCGTGACGAGTGGTATGGCGGAGCGCAAGGCCAAGATGATTGAGCTCGGCGATGCGTTCATCGCCTTTCCCGGTGGGACGGGCACGCTCGAGGAGATTGCCGAGGTTATGTCCGCGGTGTCGTTGGGGCACCTGAGTGCTCCGTGCATCCTGTATAACCTGGACGGTTACTACAACGACCTCAAGGCACTGCTCGGGCACATGATTGATAAAGGGCTATCGGGCCCACGGCGCCAGCAGGGCATCTACTTTGCCGACGATTTGCGCGAGATTGCTTCGATTATCAACGGATAAGTCTTGAGCCTGCCCCACTATGGCTCCCAATGGTGCCGTTCGCGGCGTGGATGGTTGGCTCGTTCGGGCAACGCTCGCTCTACAATAAAACGTATCTATGTCGACTTTGACCGCGGGAGGACCCGATGGATAACCTTGCCAAACCCACAAACCGCGCGCTGTTTTTAGTTAGCGTTGCCGTGACCGGTGCGTTCGCAGGTGCCGCGGTCTGGCTGTTCTTTTTTGCGATGGAGCACGGTATCGACTATCTATGGACCGAGATTCCGCACGCGCTGGGCGTCGCTTCGCCCGAGCTCGCGAACGGCCCGTTTGGCTTTTTGCCGTACCCGTTTTTCGTCTGCATGCTGGGCGGTCTGCTGATTGGCCTGTACGAAAAGATGACGGGCACCAAGACCGATGACCTTAACCAGGTCATGACCAAGGTCAAACAGGATGGGTGCTACCCCTACGAAAATCTGGGCAAGCTGTCGCTTGCCGCGCTGTTGCCGCTGCTGTTTGGCGGCAGCATTGGACCGGAAGCTGGACTGACCGGCGTCATTGCGGGACTGTGCAGCTGGGTCGGCGATCGCATGCGTCGCTTTGGAGCCGAGTTTAGGGAACTCACGCTGCTGGGCACCCAGGCTGCCCTGACGGCGCTCTTTACCGCACCCGTCTTTGGCTTTGTGGCTCCGCTCGCCGGTAGCGCCGACGGCCAGGGTGCCAATGATACTGAGGACCCCGCGTCCGACGAGATCACGATCAAGCTGCCCAAGGCACAGAAGACCGTGGTCTACGGCATTGCGATTGCCGGCGGTCTGGGCACCTACCTGCTGCTTGGCCAGCTTGTGAGCGGCGGCATGGGCATGCCGAGGTTTGAGGCCGCCGAGGTGGGCAACCTGGAGCTTGCTTGGCTCATTCCTCTTGCGCTGATCGGCACGGTCTGCGGCTGGCTGTACTTTGTCTCTGAGCACGCGAGCGAAGCATTTGCCCATGCAATAGGGGAACGTCCTGTCGTCAAGGCCATGCTAGCCGGTCTGGCGCTCGCCATCTGTGGCACGGTCCTGCCCTACACCATGTTTGCCGGCGAGACCCAGGCCGGTGTGCTCATGGAAACCTACCTCAGCATTCCCGCCGGCGTGCTTATCGCGACCGGTCTGGTCAAGGCCATGCTGACGCCCGCCCTCATCAATATGGGCTGGCGTGGCGGTCACTTCTTCCCGGTTATCTTCTCGGGTGTGAGCCTGGGCTACGGCTTAGCCATTCTTACCGGTGCCGATCCGGTCTTTTGCGTCGCCGTCTGCACGGCATCGACGATGGGCGCCGTTATGCGTCAGCCGGTCATGGTCGTGGGCCTGCTGCTCATGTGCTTCCCGCTCAAAGGCATCGTCTGTATGATTATCGCCGCCGTCATCGCCGCCGGTATTCCGCTGCCCAAGCCGCTGCGCAAGTAGCATGGTAGCGCGCGCCGGGGGATATGCCATTTGTCGCGGATTTGCGGGGGGGCGATCGCGCCCTTCGTGGATTGGGACTCGCGTGGCTACAGCTCGCGTACTCGATAAACCTTGGTGCTGACGGTGCAGCTGATTGCACATAGCGCGAGGGCAAGTACGGCGATGCCTGCACACAGACAGCCCAGAACGGCAGGATCGGGATTCGCCCCGGCAATCGACATGAGCCAGTTGCTGATGGGGTTGGAGGAACTCAGCATTGCCATGGTGCCGCAGCCAAACAGGGCAAACAGGCCAAGGGATAGGCGCAGCGCCTCCATGTGTCCAAATCGGAAGAACAGCGGCTGTGTCAAGAATACCATCATGAGGGAGATGAGCATTGATGCCGCCGAGGCGGTTGCGATTTCAAAGATCGTCTGTCCCGTCGAAGGAATGCCCGCGCTGTTGAAGAGCGGGATGGAGGCGATGCTCAAAAGCGTGGCTGCACATGCCATGACGACCGAGAAGACAACGATGCACAGGTAGCGTGCGCAAATAATGTCTTTGCGCGAGAAGGGCAACGTTGCTCGATAACGCTCCCAGCCGTTTTGGTTATCGTAGCCAGCTAGCGAGTTCATGATTATGATGGGCGACATTGCGCTGACCGCACAGGCGCCGGCGCTCATACCGGAATCGCCGTCTGTCGCGTTGGCGAGGGTCAACACGACGAAGATGAACAGCCCGACACCCGCGATGCTCGGGGTGAGCGTGCGAACGATGGCGAGCTCGGACATAAAGGCACGTTTCATTTCGAAGTCCCTTTCAGCGTGAGGCGCAGATAGTCGTCAATGGTTGCCCGATCGCAGGGAATCTCGGGGAAGGCCTCGAGCGTTTCGCGACGGTTGGGCACGAGCACGTCCACGCTGTAGGCGTGGTGGACGGCACGGGCGCCTTCGACGCAAACCATAAGCTCGGCGGCCTGTGCTTGGGTACAGTGGGCGATGCCGGCGCGGTCGGTAATATCCTCGCGCGGCAGGTCAAACACAATCGAGCCAGCATCGATGCAGATGACGCGATCAGCGGTGCGATCGAGATCGGACGTAATGTGGCTCGAGAGCAACACGCTGTGCTGGCCGTCGGCGACAAAGGCAAGCAGCTCATCAAGCAGTTCCTCGCGTGCCATGGGATCGAGGCCCGCAGTGGCTTCGTCCAAAACGAGCAGCTTGGCATTGTGGCTGAGCGCGCAGGTAAGTTGCAGCTTCATGCCCATGCCGCGGGAGAGGTCCTTGACCTTTGTCTTGGGATCGAGGCCAAATCGGTTGATGAATCCGGCGAACGTTTCGCGGTCCCACGTGGGGTACGCCGGGCCTACGAGCGACTCGATCTGGCCCACCTTGAGCGTGGAGGGGAAGGGGCACGTGTCCAGGACAAGACCGACGCGGGAGCGTAGATGGCGTTGCGACTCATCGGGCGCGTCGGCGCCACAGCGCTGCCCAAACAGGCGCACCTCGCCGGCATCGAGCTTGATAAGCCCGAGCGCGGCGCGAATGGTCGTTGTCTTGCCGGCACCGTTAGCGCCCACAAAGCCAACAATCTGGCCGGGCTCCACGGCGAGCATGATATCACGCAGCGAAAACGGTCGCTCACGCGGCGTGAGACACCTTTGAGTTCTAACAAGTTTTGCATGGTATAGCCTTTCTTGCAGATGGCTACTGCATGGTTTCGGGGGCTACCAGGTCGAGCATCTCGTGCAGCTTGTCGCGCGTGACACCCAAGGCTTCGGCTTGGCTTGCCGCTTTCGCAAGCAGCTCTTCGATATGGCAGAGCTGGTTTTCGCGCAAGAGCTCTTGGTTGCCCTCGGCGACAAAACAGCCTTTGCCCTGCACGGTGCAGATAAACCCGAGCTGCTCCAGGTCGGCGTAGGCGCGCTTGGTGGTGATGACGCTCACGCCAAGATCGCTCGCGAGTGCACGGATGCTGGGGAGTTTGGCTCCCGCAGCGAGCGTGCCCGATAAGATCTGAGCTTTGACTTGCGAGGTTATTTGCTCGTAAATGGGCTTGTCGCTCGAATTGGATAGGATGATGTCCACAGCGGCTCCTTAGCTGTTGGGCTACACGTGTATATAACCGGTAAGCACAGTATATATACACTATGCACAGTTATGCAAGAGGTAAATAGGGATTGTCCGCTCGTTCGTTCATCTCAATCTGTAACATCTGGAACCGATTTGGACGGCTACCTGTTATAGATTGAGATTTTGCTGGCGGGCCCCACCTAGTTGTCTCAATCTGTAACAACTGGAGAAGTTATTGGCTGCTAGATGTTACAGATCGAGACATTGGCCGCCCGTCTATCCTCATATCTCAATCTGTAACAGATGGACCCGTTTTGAGTGGCTAGATGTTACAGACCGGGATCTTTCTGGGACGCCCACCTGGTTGTCTCAATCTGTAACAGGAAGAGGTTCAAAAACCGTCTAGATGTTACAGATCGAGACAAACTGCTGCGGAGTGTCGCCATCGACTGCTAACCAGGCTCCAACTGATGAATTTGTCCTGATAGGCGCTCTAGAGCGGGATTTCGCGGCTACAA